>JAGGXT010000150.1 GCA_021162905.1 Candidatus Odinarchaeota archaeon
AGTATACTCTCCCCTAACTGATTATTCTGAAAACTAGTAAATAATCTATTTTGTAAATTATTTTTTACTAATAGTAAATTTTGATTGTAATTTTTCTAAGAAAAGAAGAGATTTATTTTTTCCACTGGAAATAATGGGGTGTATCATCAATAAATTTAATAAATATAATGACATTATTATCTTTAGGAAAATGAAAATCCGACAAAAAGGTGGTTAGCTGAATGCAAAAAAATCCCAGGTTATTAACAAGAAATGATTTAATCTGGATTTTGAGCAGGCTTAATGATCTTGATAGAAAGATAATTACATTACTGCAAGAAAATGGTCCAATGACTAGAGATGAGATTGTTAAACACTTAAATGTACCTCGAACCACTGTGTATGATCATCTCGTGAAGATGATGCTAAGCGGAATTATCGAAAAATATAGTATTTCAAAGAAAAAGCGCGGTCGGCCAAAGGTTTTCTATAGAGTTACGAGCTGATATTAACACACGATCTTATTCTTTCCTGGTATTGAGCTAGAGTCTACTATCTCTCACAAAGTAATTATATTAAAAATCCACGTACTACTTTTAGAAAAAAGGTGTTAGGGGGAAATACAGAAAAGATAAAATAAATGCCCCCTAACACTTTTTTGTCTCTATCTCTGTTTTTCTTACGGAGCTTGGTTCAATGAGTAATGGTTGTATTAAAATTTTAATATAGTACCTTCCTCTTTATATGTGATGTGAGATGATGTATCTACCAACGCCAAAGGATATTAAAAAGATGAGACTTAAAGCTGGGTTGACGCAAGCTGAACTCGCCAAAATGGCCGGAGTTAGTCAATCACTGATTGCAAGAATAGAGTCAGGTAGTGTGGATCCAAGGCTTTCAACATTAAAGAAAATTATTGGTGTTTTGACTTCTACAGCCATGGCAGAGTACACAATTTCTGAAATTTTAAAGATGAAAAATAAGGAATTCGAGTTACCCAAGCTTGTATTTGTCAAACCTAAGGATAAGGTAGAAAAAGCTATACATCTCATGAAGAAATTTGATATTTCCCAATTACCTGTTTTAGATGATACATTAAAGCCAGTTGGTTCTATCACTGAAAGAAACCTAATGATGGCACTTTCCTTATATGGAAAGGACCTCTTAACTATGGACGTTGAGAAGGTTATGGAAGAGAGTTTTCCTATTGTAGGAATAGATTCGAAACTCAGTGAGGTGTATTCCCTGTTTTTAGGTGGTAATGATGCTGTTCTAGTAACAGAGAAAGGACGCGTAGTTGGAATTTTAACTAAAATTGACATATTAACATACTTAATCCAGTAGTTATATGTTTTATGAAAATAAGGTCTTTGCCAATTTTCTTATTTCAGCCAATTCATTCTTTAGCATCTTTATTTGTTTTCTTAAATTCCTAGCCTTCTTAAGTTCATTAATTATATACACCGCCGCATTCCAGGAGCCTATATAAACATTATGTGTTCTTCCATTATTGTCTCTCCACCTGTAATAGTAATAGCGATACACTTTTCCAATCTTGTTCTTGACTTTCTTATACTCTACCCAACCTTTCTTATAAGAAAGCTTGTCGTACTGTATCATTAGTTCATTTAGCTTCTTGGTAATTTTCTCATATCTTTGTAGTAATTGTCTTAAGTCGGCCATCCTTACACCTCTATTTTTAGTGTTAGGGGGAAAAATATAAAAATTTTTCTATATGCCCCCTAACACTATTTTGTCGCAAAGTTTGACTAAAAATAGACGACATTAATGAATTAAATAAAATTATTGAAATTATTTAATAAATGATCTTTATTTTTTTTGTTAAAAAGAATAAAATAAATATTTTATTGAAATTATTAAAATTAATAATATACAATATATTTCAAAAATTTAATAAAATTGAACTTATAATATTTCATAAAGCAATAGTTAAGAAAATGATAGTGTTGCCGCTAGGGTCGTATTATCTATATAGATCGCGATAAGAATAAGAGGTATAGCTATGAAGAATGATGAGGAAAGATTAGAAGAAACAGAAGCTGCAGAAGAAGAAAAGGCATTAGTTACAATAGGGGATTTCTCTATAGAAATCGCTAGGCCAAAAAGAAGGCAATTTATAAAGAAAACATATAAGGGTAGAGAAACGATAAGTGCCAGTATTCCAGGTTGGATAAAAGCAGCGCTGGACCTTCTAGCTTCTACGACAGATAAATATAAGGGATTTGGTGGAAAATCTAGGTTTATTGCTGAAGCTATCGAAGCCAAGCTTAAAGAAGAATTTCCAGATCTCTACCAAAGGTTTAAGAAGTTCAGCCAGAGTTTCTAGTTGGTCAATTATTAAACTAATTTTTGAATAATTATGTAATATTTTCTGACATGCTTTCATAACCTAGCTTAAATGCCTTAATATTTTGTTCATGATATTTTTCTGGAAAATAAGTTTTAATTGCCTTTATGAAACTATTCGCATCTATTGGGAGTATTCTTAGCCCCGCAATTGCACCAATCATCACTATGTTCATTGTGACTAAAGAACCTGTTTTTTTAGCTATTTCTGCAGCATTTATTTTATAGATTAGTGGAGTGAATCTTCTCAAAGTATTTTCTATTTCTTCTAGCGAGGGATAATGTTCCTTTCCAATAGAAACCGAGGGAGGTGGAATTGTATATGTATTAATTAATACATAACTTTTTTTATGAAGTTTGTATGAGTACCTTAAAGTTTCTAAGGGTTCTATCCCAACAAGTATGTCAAGTTTTCCTATGGGAATTATTGGGCCATGAACATTTTCTCCTATTCTAACTTCGCAGAAAACTGAGCCGCCACGTTGAGCCATTCCATGAATTTCTCCTATAACAACATTAAGATTTTCTAATAATGCAGCCTCAGCTAAGAGATGGGCCGCTGTAAGAACCCCAGTTCCACCAACACCCACAAATGAAATATTTAACTCATCAATATTATGTGTCGTTGTCATGCTCCATCCTCCTTCTGATAGCATGATAGGGACAAATTTGTGCGCAAACCCCGCATCCACTACAAAGAAATGGGTCTATCTGGGCTCTATCATCTTTCCATAATATGGCTGGGCAATTTAACTCATCAACGCAGGTTCTACAACCTGTGCATTTTTCAGGTATGACTTCAAATGGAATAACTTTCTGTCCCTTTTCTCGCATTTCCCTTAATGTTACAAGAATGCATTTTCCTCTTGAGATTATAACCGATATACCATCATACTCTAAAGCCTCTTTATAAGCGTCAATAAGTTTCTTCACAACAAATGAATTCACTACTTTTACATTTTTTATTCCCATTGATGCAACAACATCCTCTATTTTTATTGACTTTGTTTTTCTGTCTCTTAGTTGGTATTCTATGTTTAATGTTGGTTGGTGGCCAGTCATTGCAGTAGTTGAATTATCCATTATTGTCACTATGAATTTATGTCCGTTATGGACCCCATTAGCCAATGCTGGAAGACCAGCGTGAAAAAATGTTGAATCTCCAATAAATGCGAGGACGGGTTTTTCATTTTTGAAAATCTCAGAGAAGCTGTTAGCCATTCCGATGCTAGACCCCATACAAAGCAAAACGTCGCCGATTTGATAAGGTGGCATTATGCCAAGAGTATAACAGCCGATATCCGTTGTAAAAATGGCATCCTTTCCATCTAGTGCTTTTTTAACCGCAAAATATGTCGCTCTGTGTGGGCAACCTGCGCACATGACTGGAGGTCTTCGAGGAATTTTTGAAATTATTTCTGTTCTAATTTTCTCTATCGCTTCTAAGTTTATGGGGGGTTGTATTTTTAGAATTTTTGAAATTGCGAAGGTTACGATATCGGGATTAAGCTCGTGATACATTGGAAGCAGTTTATCTCTCTTACCGAGAATTCTTGCTGGAATCTTATGTTCATAAGCAATCCTTTTGACCTGATCTTCCACAATCGGATCTAATTCCTCAACTATTAGTATTTCTTTGTCTTTATTATCAGTCAGAAAGTTCACTATCTTATTCTCTGGAAGAGGATGCGTCATACCTAAGGCCAAGACATTCATACCAACTCTAAGTCTTTTCATAGAATCTAAAACATAGTTTATTGCAATACCAGAGGCTATTACCGCAATTTTTGAATTCTCATTTATTATCAATCTGTTTATCTCTATCTCTTCTGAAATTTTCTTAGCTTTCTCAAGATTCTCTAAGACTCTTTTATGTAACTCCCTGGCATGCGCCGGAACAGGAACGAAACGTTTTACGTCTCTAATAAATTTTGGTGTTTCTTGTCTTTTAATAATTTCACCTAATGTTACTGGAGCACTCATATGTGAAACTCGTGTAGTAGTTCTGAGTAAGACAGGTTCCTTTAACTTTTCTGAAACTTCAAATGCGATTTTTGTAAAATCTTTTGCCTCTTGCGGGTTTGAAGGTTCTATTACTGGAATACCCGCAAAAATTCCATAATGTCTATTATCCTGCTCATTTTGACTACTATATGCAAAGGGGTCGTCAGCTGAAACTATAACCATTCCTGCGTTAACTCCAACATATGCTAAAGTCATAAAAGCATCGGCTGCAACATTTAATCCAACATGTTTCATACTAACCAATGATCTAATATTAGAAATAGCCGCAGCTGCAGCTATTTCTAAGGCAACTATCTCGTTTACTGCATATTCGAAGTGAAAATTGTAAAAATAAGAGAGGTGATATAATGTATCTCCGATCTCAGAAGCTGGTGTTCCTGGATATGTAGACGCGACTCCTATACCAGCCTCAATAGCTCCTCTAGCTATAGCCTCATTTCCTAGAAGAATTATTTTCTCTCCTGGAGGAGTACTAACAATCTTCTTAATTTTAGTCAAAATTAATCACCAAAGTTATTTTTTACTAACTTCTTTTATTGACATTTCGATTATATCTAATGCCTTGTTCATTAAATCTTCTGTTATGATTAATGGTGGGGCAATCCTTAGAGTTGAAATTCCTGCAAGTATAACAGCAACTCCTCGTTTCCACGATTTAATCATAATCTCTTTTGCTTCTTTCTTAGCAGGCTCTTTTGAATCTTGACTTTTAACAAATTCCACGCCTATCATAAGACCCTTCCCACGAACGTCACCAATGATATCATATTTCTCTTGCATCTCTTTCAATCTTTTTATCGTGAAATCACCTACTTTTTGTGCATTATCAAGAAGCTTTTCGTCCTCAATTATTCTAATAACCTCTAAGGCTACTCTACTGGATAATGGGTTTCCACCAAATGTACTTGCATGTGTTCCCCCTTCCCAGTTCATGATTTCTGCTCGTGCAACAGTAGCTCCAAGAGGTAGACCAGAAGCTATACCCTTCGCTATCGTAATAATATCTGGCTCGATGTTCCAATGCTCTATGGCAAACCATCTTCCAGTTCGTCCCATTCCTGCCTGAATTTCATCATCAACAAGTAATATGCCATATTCATCTGCTAATTTTTTAAGTTTAGAAAAGTACCCTGGAGGTGGAACAATATAGCCCCCTTCTCCTTGTATTGGTTCAAAGAATATTGCGGCTACTTCTTCGGGTGGGACATATGTTTCAAGAACATGCTCTCTAATGAAATCTATACAGTAAAATTTGCAAGAAGGATACTCTAGTTTAAATGGACATCTATAACAATATGGATAAGGGATATGCGTAACTCCAGGGACTAGTGGGAAAAAGTATCGCCTATGAACGGGCTTACTAGCTGTAAGGCTTAAGGAGCCATATGTCCTCCCATGAAATGCTCTTATAAAAGCTAAAATTCTGGGCCTCTTAGTATGCCATCTTACGAGCTTCAACGCAGCCTCATTTGCCTCAGTACCACTATTTCCAAAGTAAACTTTTTTATCAAAGCTACCCGGTGTTACCCTACATAATTCCTTAGCAAGAGCTATAGCTTCTTCGTAATAAAAATCAGTATTTGAATAGTGTAATAATTTTTCAGATTGTTTTTTAATAGCGCCTATAACCCTAGGATGCGAATGCCCAACGTTCATCACAGCTATTCCGGCATTGAGATCTATGTATGCATTTCCGTCAACATCCCAGATTATAGCACCTTCGCCATGATCTGCAACTAACGGATACCAACGAACATATGAGGGCGATATGTATTTTTTATCCATCTCAAGAATCTCTTTAGCCTTTGGACCTGGTGGTTCGACAACTATTTTTGGATATTCCATAATAAAAACCTCCATAAGGTTGTGATTTAAAATAAAGAGAATTAATATATATTTATGGATAAATAATCGATAGCAAAAATTGAAAAATATTAACATTTTTTTAATCATTGAAGCTGTTAGTGAGATGTAAGAGAGTTGTCTTTACGTATGTATAAATATTCTGAAAAATAATTCCCACGTTAAAAAGTATATCTATAAGTAAGTTTTTTTGTGAGATAATTCTCAAAATCAAGATAGAAAATCTAGTAAAAGTTTTATAATTTCCAATTTATTTATTCTTAAAACATAATTATTTTGAGGCGAAATCTATGGAAAAAACGCTTAAAAAAACACATGTTCATGATTGGCATGTTAAACATGCAAGAATGATAGAATTTGCAGGATTTCATATGCCCGTATGGTACACTTCGATAGAAGATGAACACATGGCTGTAAGAAATAGTGTCGGTATATTTGATGTTACGCATATGGGCCGCTTTTTTGTTGTAGGTTCCGAGGCTACCGATTTTCTAAATTACGTTGTTACGAGAGATGTAAAAAAAGCTGCTAATGGACAAGCATTATATTCTGTTATGCTAAATGAAAAAGGAGGAATCGTGGACGATCTGATAGTGTATAAAATAAATCCCGAAAGGTTTCTAGTTGTAGTTAATGCTTCAAACAAGGAAAAAGACTTTAACTGGCTTAAAAAACATGCAACTAACTATGATGTAACATTAACTGATAGATCAGATGAAATGCCTATGTTTGCAATACAAGGGCCTAAAGCAGAAGAACTATTGTTCAAAATTGTGGACTTTGACGTAAAAAGCTTGGGGAAATTCATGCTTGCCGAGGGTAAATTATTAGGACATAAGGCTGTTATTGCTCGTACAGGATATACAGGAGAAGATGGCTTTGAAGTAAGCCTCTACGATATGCCACTAGATGAGTCTGATAAGGTTATTAAAATATGGGAGGATATACTAAACATTGGCAAGGACTTAGGAATAAAACCTTGTGGACTTGGAGCAAGAGACTCTCTCAGATTAGAGGCTGGTTTGGTATTATATGGAAATGATATAGATGACACAACGACTCCTATTGAAGCTTCGATAAAATACGCATTAGACTTAGATAAAGAAGATTATATAGGCAAAGAGGTTATAGATGAGCAAATAAAGAATGGCGTATCTCGAATTAGAATGGGATTTATAATGATTGATAAAGCTATTCCAAGGCATGACTTTGATGTACTGGACTCATCTGGAAACGTTATTGGACATCTTACCAGTGGTGGTTATAGTCCACTTATTAAGAATGGTATTGCTATGGGATACGTACCCATAGAATTCGGAAAAAGCGATATAGAAGTATTTATTAATGTGAGAGGTAGAAATAAGAAAGCAAAAACTGTAAAACCACGTAGAATGTTAAAAGTTTTAAGAAAAATGTCTCAAGGGTGAATGTCATGAGCAAATATGATATTAAAAAAGATAGGAAATATAGCAAAACTCATGAATGGGTTAAAGTAGAGGGTGATATAGCAATAATAGGTATTACAGATTTTGCGGTGGATGCACTTGGCGGTATTACTAACATAGAATTGAGTATTGAAACCGAGGATCCAAAAGTTAGAAATCCGCTAGAAGAAGGAATGAAAGTTAAAAAAGGTGCTAGTATTGCTGTAATAGATACTGCTAAAGCAACTGAAGATGTATATTCTCCAGTCTCAGGAGAGATCACTGAAATTAATTGGGACTTAGAAAGCGACCCAGAAATTGTTGAATCCAGTCCATATGAAAATGGATGGTTTATCAAAGTCAAGATGGATGATCCTTCAGAGCTTGATGAACTTCTTACTCCTGAGGAATACGTGGAACATGTAAAGAAAGAAGCTGAAGAATTAGGTCTGGAATAACTAATACGGCTAGTGACAATCTAAATTATTATTTATTTTTTCTATATTCTCTGTTTTCATAATTCTCATAAATATAAAAAACTCCAAAATAGTTTATAGTCTTTTTTGTCTTTAATATTACAAAGGTGGTGATATTATTGAGTAATGAGAATCGAATGATTTATGAAAAAATCTTTAATCTATTAAAAGAGCACCATGCATGGATGCAACGCACCATAAATTTAATTGCAAGTGAAAATATACCAAGCCCTGCAGTAAGAGAAGCTATAATCTCAGATCTTGGTAATAGGTACGCTGAGGGATGGCCTAAAGAGCGGGTCTATGCTGGTTGCAAATATCTTGATAAGATTGAAATAATCTGTCAAGATTTAGCAAAAAAGTTATTCAAAGCAGGATTTGCTGATGTTAGACCTATTAGTGGTGTTGTTGCGAATCTTATTATCTATACGGCCTTTACAGATCCTGGAGATAGAATGATGGCTTTAAGTATTCCAGATGGCGGTCATATAAGTATGGCAAGGAGATCATTAGGTGGGACCGCTGGTGCTGTTCATGGGTTAAAGGTTCAGAATTTTGTTTATGACGAAGAAAATTTAAACATAGATGTAGACGCTACTTTGAAAAAGATAAGAGAGTTAGAAGCTGAAGGCAAACATATAAAACTTTATATGTTGGGTGCAAGTGTTTTTCCGTTTCCTCATCCAGTAAAAGAAATTGCAGAAATTGCTCATGAATATGGTGCGTATGTTAACTATGATGGGTCTCACGTCTCTGGGCTAATAGCTGCTGGTGAGTTTCAAGATCCTCTCAGAGAAGGAGCCGACTTTATGAGTTCTTCTGTTCATAAAACTCTACCTGGTCCTCAACATGGTATAGTTCTCTTGCCAAGGATTGAAGACCTAAAAATTAGTGAAGAAGAATATAATAGCAGAATTGAAAGAATAAAAAAGGCTGCATTTCCAGGACTTTTAAGCAATCATCATCTTCACAATGTAGCTGGTTTAGCAGTGGCGCTTGTTGAAATGCTTGAATTTGGTAAAGAATATGCAAAACAAATTATTAAAAATGCAAAGGCATTAGGACAGGCCTTATATGAATTAGGATTTAATGTTCTTGGAGAACACTTAGGATTTACAGAGTCGCATGTTTTATTAGTAGATGTTACTAATACTCCCCTTAAAGATGGTGGGCTTGTAGAGAAAAGATTGGAGGAAGCAAATATAATAGTAAATAGAAATCTTCTGCCTTGGGATATCAGAAAAGGAAGAGATTATAAGCATCCTGGTGGAATCAGACTCGGAACTAGTGAAGTAACTCGACTTGGTATGAAAGAGGATAATATGAAAGATATAGCAAATTTCATTAAAAGAGTAGTAATGGATCTAGAAGACCCGAAAAAAATAGCAAAAGAGGTTGCAGAATACAGAAAGGATTATCAAAAGTGTCATTATTGCTTTGAAAATAGAACCGATGCGTATAAGTATATTCAAATTCGCTAATAAAGAAGATATAAAAGTTAAACTGATTAAAGAATCTATAATTAATGATTACTATTATATTATCTACTGTTGCTTTTAATCAAAAACTTCAACGTAGATAAAAGAAAATTTATTAACTTATCCATTTTATTCCTTATGGGAAACCTATAACAGGAAAAATAAAAGTTAAGTGATAGGAGGACAAAATATAAATGCAAAAAAACTTTCTGCTATTGCTTCAATTTGATATAGATATTCCATCTGACTGGTTAAGTTGGCTGTTTCAGATATTAATAATAGCATTCATTATGTTTACTGCTCTCTATGGACAAAAATTTCAGCTTTGGGTTTGGATAAATCAAATTAGGGTAGCTCTTCTTCAGTTAAAGCAAATGGATGTCCAAGGGAAAAAAATAGTTATTCACATGATTAAAGAAATAAATAAAGAAGTAGATCCTACACCGAAAGTTGAAGAATTGAGAGAGTTTTTCATTATAGAACCTGTTGATAAGGATCCTTATGGTGTTTTAAAAAGATTGGAACATGTTCTTGATGTAAGAAAGAAAAAATATGAAATTGATATAAGTGATTTAGTCCCTACAGCGGATCCAGATGTAAGAGCTAATATTGAAAACACACTAGAGGCATCAATGGCCCTTCATTTTATATATAGAGTAGTTAGGCATTATTACCTGCTTGGAAAAAGAACAAATAATATTTTCTTTATAGCTCAGATACAAATGCAACTTCCTTTAATAATGAAGATAGCAAAATCATATTTTCACGCATTAAGAGCATTTGCTGATGGAATTCCTATAGGTGATAGCATAGGCCCTCTAGTTGTTACAAGATTAGAACAAAAATATAGGCCTCAGAGTGAAATTTACGAAAGAATTGATAATTTAGCACCAGAAATATATTCATCACATTTCATGGTAAATAAAAGACATGTCATAATTGTCCGTGCAAATGGTCCTGGCGGTAGAGTAGGAAAGCCAGGTGAAGCTGTTTATAAGCTTGTAAAAAAGTACGGTAACAAGATTAAAAGAATAATTACTGTTGATGCAGGGCTTAAACTAGAAGGTGAGAAAACGGGAGATGTCATAGTAGGAGTAGGTGCCGCCATTGGAGATCCTGGGCCTGAAAAATACAAAATTGAGTATACTGCAACAGAAAATGGTATATCTCTAGATGCTATAGTAATTAAAGAAAGCATAGAAGAAGCAATAACCCCCATGCGTAAAGAAATAGATAATGCTTCTGAGAAAGCCATTGAAAAGCTAGAACATATCATAAATAGATTTACAAAGGAAGGAGATTACTTGATAATAGCTGGAATAGGAAACTCTAGTGGTATAGGCTTATGGACGGGTGATTCAAATTGAATGATAATAGCAAAAATAATAATATCTCATATCGTCATAGATATTTTAAATCATCTATATTTGGATTTATAGGTAAATACTTTCAAATAATGTCCACAATTGCCATATTTTTCATGTCAATTATTCTTACGACACTTGTTGCATTACCAATATACTTTCCACTACTTGCAACAATAATTTATATATTATTATCCCTTAAATTATTTTCATATGGTTTATCACTAAGATCTGGTAAACTGCCAGCTATAATCGCTCCAGCATATAAGATTGAAGTTCTTGTAAAATGTACTAATTGTGAATATAAAGAGATTAGAAAATATGAGCGCGGTTATTATGTATTTAAGCAATTAGAAAAATGCCCTAGTTGTAAAAATGGTCAGCTATATATACACTCGATATATGGGATACCTTTACAACCATCTGAGGAGGAACTTGAAGAAGAAAAAATCTAATGGTATATCTTTTTATTTCAAGGAAAATGCCATAGATCGATTAAGCGATCAATTGAAGGCTTAGGTAGCTTTATATCATATCTTTCTATAGGTTTAGTTAAATGTCTTTGAGCTTTTTTATCAGAAACATAAATTCCTATTTTTATGCTTCTTGGTACATTAACTTTTACCTTTGTTAAGTTTTTAGTTTTATAGCCACAGTTTTTGCACTTAAATCCTTTATTTTTACCTGCAGAGGTCATAGTCTTTCCACATTTAGGGCATTGGGGGTTTCTTAAAACATACTTTTTGGCAAGTGATAAAATTTCCATTTTTTCTACATTAAAATTAATAACATTATTTTTTCTTACAAGGCTTCCAAAAACTCTGACAGTATCTCCAGGACATAACATTCTTGCAACTTTATTTAACATGCCTGTAGGCGCATAAACAGCGCATGTTACACTACCGGTGTTATCCTTAATAACAAAAAAGGTATGACCACCTTGTATTACCCTTGGAGGGCATTCAACGATACCCTCTATTATTCCACAATCATATTCCTTTAACTCGGAAATTTTTTTAGGAGTCATGTGAGCATCTGTTCCTTGATTTGTTCTAAATATTACCCATCTTTCTATAGGCTCGTATGCTTGTATAAGTTTAGAGGCTATATAAACACATTCTGCATATTCGCCTCTAACCCCAAAAAGTACAGGATCTAATCCATGTGGCGAAATTAAAACTCTTTTTGAAACGTAATCGTAATTATTGAATGTAACATCTCCAAGAAGTAAATCCATAATTTTAACAGATAGAGAATCTATTTTTCTTATTTTTTCCCTATGGTCGTGATATCTATAAGCCAATAGTTCAAAAGTATAGTCTTTTGTTAAATCAGCACCTATTCCTGCAGTAGCTCCTATTATTCCTAACCCCTTTTTAATTTTATATGAATGCATGTTATGCTTTTTGATGAGCTTAATTGCCTCATCAAGTGTTACAAAGCCTCTGACTGCTTTGTAGTAGAAGTTTTTTAGATCGTCGGTTATACTTCCATTATAAAAAACAATTCCTGGATTTGTTTTCGGATCCTTTATCATAGAGAAATTCTCTACAACATTAATAACTATGTCCTTTATTTTCTCAAGATAATTATCACTTATTTTTAATCGTAAAACGACTGCCGCGTTTCCTCTCGTTCTAAACGGTATATTAGGATTCAATCTTATTAAGTTGGGATAATCGATAAATTCTACTTTTTCTCTTGAAAGTCTCTCAACTAACAGTGCGCCTATATATGTTGTACATCCACCGTACTCGCCTGAATCGGTATCATCAATACCTATGTGTAAAATGACCATTAATAACACCATTGGATTTGTACGTTATATTAAAATTTTTAGAGTAAATATATTTTTATGGTGATTGCATGAGCGTAATCATTGGAGTATCTGACGGGCATGATGCCGGTGCTGCTGTTATAGATCAAGACGGTAATATAATATCAGCTGTTTCAGAAGAACGTTTCTCTAGAATAAAACATCAAAGAGGAATACCCTATAATTCATTACAGTATATTAAACATTATCTAGAGGAAAATGATCTTGCCGATGAAATGATATACATTGCAGTTGGTGGTATTTTTAGACGAGAAAAAAGATGTAAGGAATTTGAGCGAGCTATCGAAGCTCTATTCCCGAGCTCTCCTATTATATACATAGGACATCACTTATCACATGCTGCATCAGCATATTTCACCTCAGGTTTTAATAAAGCACTTGTTATAACTCTAGATGCAGCTGGTGATGGTCTATCAGGGAGTCTATCTATAGGAATTAATGGTAGAATAATTC
>JAGGXT010000207.1 GCA_021162905.1 Candidatus Odinarchaeota archaeon
ATCATAAACGTATTTATACGTTTTGCTTTAAAAATCCTTTGTTTTTGTAGCGAAGCTAATAAAAAGTCATCATTTGGCAGTTATTTTTTGTTTTTGTCGCTTTTCTCTTCTAAGAACTTAGTAAAGTCGAGTAATGTACTTTCCTTTTTCTCACCTTTTACAACTTTTTCGATGAAATCGTCTCTCACTTTTTTGTATGCCTCAAAAAATTTTTGTTGATTCAATAAAGTGCTCTTTGGAAACTTTTTTAGGTACTCGAGTGCCTTTTGCCATGCTAAGTCATAAGGAATCACAGAATTTATCTTTCTGGCTATTTCTCTATCGTAATCGCTTGGCAGTTGTTCCTTATTCCCGATTATAAACCAATCGCGGTTGGAAAGAAAGGCCCCCTCATCGCCAACAAAGACCATTTTCTTTCCTTTCTCAATAAACACCTCCACGTCTTTTTCTCTACCAGTTACTCTTCTGAAGATTCTTTCTCTGCCATGATGTTTCGCCCATGCATAAAAGATAGCTCGGTTTAAGCCAAATGATTTTGCTTTTTCCACATCACCAGTTAGAAGGTAATATCTGGCGGCTTGAAGGAGAGCCATAACTTGGAATCTTCCCAACTTTGCTGTGGTTTTTATTACTGGTTTTTCAACGGTTTTAGGTTTAGCTATCGATTTAGCTACTTGCACTACTGTTCTTATCTCCCCAACTTTCTTAAAGTAACCTCCAATTTCTTTAATGGCGTTAACTGCAAGATTATCAGCCTCTCCTTCCACAAAAACTCTCCAATCTGGGTTGTGTTTTAGTACATCTGGTTTTGCCCAGTCCAATGTGAAGTTATCAATTTCATTCGGTTTAAAACATACTGCTGAATAGTCTAAGAATTTATGAAGGGAAAGAGGCACAGTGAAAACCCTCTTAATGTCTATTTCGTTTTCGACTTTAAGTGGTCTTTCTTCAGATGGGGCTTCTTTAGCTATTTCAACAAGTCTCTTTGTGGTCTTCTTTAACACATACTCGACTATGGAGTAAGCAATATCTAATGGATGATATTTAGATAGAATATCTTTTGAAAAAGCCCTTTCGTGAATTTGAACGTGGATTCCCCTTCCAGACCACTTAAGATATACAGACTTCGAAACGCCCTCTTTTTCAAGGAACTCAACTATTACTCTAGCAGCCTCGATCACCTTTTCCCAGTGTTCTATAGTGCCATCAATATCCCATATAGGCGTTGTATAGACAATATACTTCGGGTCCTCAATACTCTCCCTAGAGACGACAGAGTATACATTAACTGAAGCATAAATGGTTCTTGGACCTAACCCCAAAAATCTTTTTATCAGTCCATCAATTTCTTCATCCTTAGAGATATATAAAGGGTCTCCTGATTTTCTCCAATATCTAATAAAAAGTCCTCCTTCCTCTCCTCCTCTTGTGGTATGAAGCGCAATCCATTTGTTTTTAGAGTAGTCTACTATTTCTTTTCGCACTATCGGTTTAGAATAATACTCCATTATCTTATCCAAGTTCATTACTTAGACCTCATGATCTACTTATATCACTAATATGATACGGTCTTGAGCTTAATAATGTATTGCATCAATATTATTTAATAATACTATATGATAACACGTAATATAGCTTAGTGGTGGATCTGTGATGAACATATCTATCAGAATGGCAACTCTGGATGATGTTAAAGGAATTGTTGATGTTCATTGCTCAGATGTCTCTAAATGGTATAAAATCGTTAATGGTAAGCGTGTTAAAGCAAAATATGAAGAATTGAACGTTATCGAGCGCTGGATGCTTGGTGGACCTTGGATGAGTATTGAAACATGCGCTATACATATAAATCATCTTCTAACCAGCGGGCAATATCCATTAGTAGCCGTGGTTGAAGATAAAATTGTTGGCGAGTTAGAGCTCTATATAGGCAAAGATAAAGGACCTTTAGGGAAAACAGCATTTATAGATATTATGTGGGTTCACAAAGATTATCGTGGGAGGGGAGTAGGGACAAGTCTTGTAAATAAGGCATTAGAAATAGCAAGGAAAAACAACTGTGACACGATTAGTGTATGGCCTGAGAAAAAGGCTATAGCCTTTTACAAAAAAGTGGGACTGGATAAAGTAGTTTATAACATAACCTCAGTGCTATTAGATCTTGAAAGGTACGAGGAGACAGTGTCTCTGCATTATAGCGTAGATAGTTTTCCACAGAGCTTTAAAATATTAGGTGAAATGTACTTAATAACCCCCAGAATATTATCCTCTTATGTCATCTGGGTTAAGAAACAATGTTCGTATGCAATAGAAACATTCAGAGAATGTTATGAAGAGGGATACATACCGGACTTTGATGCTTTATACATTATCGAGAGTTTATTATCTGCTGGTAATAAAGGCAGACTTGTATTATGGATATACAATACGAAAAACTTGTCTGATGTTTTTAAGATCATGTTTAGTAAGGCTAAAGCGATAGGGCTCAAAAAACTTCATCTCTTAGTGGAGAAGAAAATTTATAGCAACTATATTAAAGATAGATTTCCGCATAAGATTGAAAGCGAAGAAATCATTCTGGCCAAACAAATTTCCCAGTAATCAGCCTTATTATGGGAGATACCTTATTATACATAAAAATCGAAATATTACAGTAAAGAGGATATCTCATCCTTGCATGTTTTAATGGTGAATATTTTTGGCTGATAGAAAACAAAAGATAAATATTGAGAAGAAGATCGTTTTGTGTGTAATTATCTTAAACCTCTTGGTTGTTGGTATGGCTCTTCTCTATGAATATACATACAAGGTCTTTGTGCTGCGTAATGTCCTCCTTACTTCATCTTTCTTGCAGTTCATCTTATTTCTAGTCCTGTATTTTGTGACGCCATCAGAGTCTACCGAAAGAGATCTTATAAAAGTAGGCAGATATGTGTTATTGCACAAGTACTATAGAAAGTACTTACGTGAGCAAGCAAAGCCTAGGGAATTACCAACGAGAATTCTCAGGGTGAAAGAGCTTAATGGATTATTAGCCTTAGCTTTCCTTCTTATCTCTATTTTAATTCATATATTCTTCTAAACAAGAGAGTTACTTCACATTTATTAGCGAGTAGATAACCAGCATACTCATACTCAGAAATATAAAAATATTTATTATACTGCAAAAGCAATATTGCAAAAATAATATATCTATTCAGTGATTATTATATTTGGTGATTAGGATATGGTTAATACCGTATTAATTCAGATCAGAATACCAGAAAAACTGCTAAAAAGGATTGAAAAATTATGTGAAGAGGGATATTATAGAAATAAGGGAGACGCTATAGTAGATGCAATTCGTCATCTTTTAGAGAGATATGAAAGAGGAAGTGGCTTAGGAAAACTTACTGAGATGAACATTATGGGAAAATTGACTAAGAGAAAGGATATAGACCTCGCCGACATTAGGGTAGATTTTGATGAAGAAAAGATAATGCAAAACCTAATTGATTATTTCGGAACTGATAATATTGATGAAATAATGAATATAATGAGGCGAAGAACATGACTGCCTCCCTAGCAATAGATACAGATGTCTTAGCAATAGCTTATCTTTTCAAAAGGGATAAAAGATACGATATTACGCTTGATTTTTTAAGGAAAAGCAAGAAACAAAGGAGAATGATCACTCTATATAACTTATTAGAATTATATGGTCTCTTGGTCATTGGAGCAAACGTCCAGGTGGCCCAGCGTATTTATAAACAGTTATTATCCATAGATAACCTTATGGTAATAACTCACAATTTACCTATCTCATGGGGTGAGTTTACTGAAAACATTATGAGTGTCATTAATAGAAAAATACATTTCTCTGATGCTTTAATTATCTATACGCTTGAATCTAACGGTGTTGATGTTTTCGTCACTTGGAATAAGAGACATTTCGAAAATAAAATAGATTGCGAAGTATTAACGCCTGAGGAATGGCTAAATAAATATAGTAAATAATTATCCCATCTCATATGTCGAGAGTTGAGAAGGGGAGAAACTACATTAACTGACTTAAGAGAGAATTTAATGTTTTATTCTTAAAGTGGAATGTAAATAATCACAGAGTAATAGAAGTGTGATCTTTTGATATATAAAAACAAAAGCTAAACTTTAACATTTTTTAATGTGAAGATGCATTTTCAATTGGTGATAAGGATATGAAGGCTTATGTTTCTGTCGACATGGAAGGAATAGCTGCTGTTTTTACACCAACCCAAGTAATTCCAAAAGGAGATGAGTATCAAATCGCAAGGAAATGGATGACTGCTGAGGTGAAGACCGTTGCAGAGACATTACACAGACTTGGTGCTGAAAGAATAGTCATCGCCGATTCTCATGCTGGAATGATAAACCTTCTAGTTGATGAGCTTCCAGAATATGTGGAACTGCTATCTGGATTTCCAAGAGAGACGTGTATGGTTAACTCAATTGGTCAAGGCTTCGATTTCGCAATTTTTGTAGGATATCATTCTAAAAAGGGAGAAAAATATAGTATTATGGATCATACAATAAGCAGTAGAGTTATTCAGAGGATCTTAATAAACGATGAGGAAGTGAGCGAGTTTTGGTTGAATGCCGCAGTTGCTGGTTATTATAATGTTCCCGTAATCTTCACAACAGGAGATGATAAATTAGTTTCTCATGTTAGGCAACTAATCCCTGGGATTGAGGCTGTTATTACAAAGTTTTCCGTCGGTCGAAGAGCAGCGATTTCTAAACACCCAAAAACGGTGGCTTCTGAAATAAGAACAAAATTGGAAGTTGCTATTGATAAATGGAAAAATGGAGAGATAAAACCCTTCAAGAGAGATGGACCACTTAATGTAGTTGTTGAAGTTACAGATTCTACAGTTGGCGATGTTGCTGAGTTCATACCAGCTATTCATAGAAGTTCTGGTAATGTCCTTACATTTAGATCTGAAGATATTATTACAGCTTATAAGCTAATAGAAGTAATTACTATAACTGGCCTTGGTGTCATGAGTCTTTCCGACTAAACTGGTAAATCACAAACATAACAATTATATGTTTAATGCTAAGAGTTTCTAACAGTTATGAGACGAATAACATTTAGTTAAATACTTTGTGGGATAAACATCTGCTGTTACCTCTAAATGATCATTATGCTCTCTAACATCCCTTATTTTTATTCTGATCAAAGTCTTTACATCAATTCCAGTCTCCTTCTTTACTCTTTCGACCCCTCCGTAATCTACTTTCTCCAGTACAGCTACAGCATCTACAATCTTTATTTGCTTTTCCTTAAGTTTCTTTATTAAGGAGGAAAAACTTCCACCAGTACTGATTATACTGTCAAAGATCATAATTTTATCTTCTGGGAATATATCGTTAATGTATAGCTTCGAAACACCATATCCCGTCTTTTTAGTAACTTCGATTTGGTGAGGCGGCTCCCACAAAGTTACTTCATCATAATATTTTATCTTTCCAGCTATTGCTAGTGGCTTTTTAGTTCTTAAAGAGAGGGCTGTTGATATATGAATCCCCATCGTTTCCAAGGTTAATATTTTATCAACTTTTGAAAAGTCAACAATTCTAGCTATTATGTTGGAAATTTCATTAAGAATAGCTGGGTGTTGCATAAAGCGACCAGACAATTTCATCAAGAGGAATATATAATATGGTTTGCCATTTTGGATCCAAATTGGCTTTCCGTCGATAAACTTAAGTCCTTGACCTCTAAATTTCATACCAGAGAACTCTATTGCCTCTTTTCTAATAGCTTTTATTTGTTGTAAATCCTTAAAGAGCGGCTCTAACATAAAATTCACCTTTATATTTTTGTGTTAAAATTAAATTATATATAAATTATTTTTAACATTTTTATGTGAAAAAAAAGAAAAATATTGTTAATTGAGAGTAGAAATGTTAATGCTCGTAAAAAGACTGAGAAATTATTTTATTCTTATTTCACTTAAAAATACAATCTCAAAGTTTTCTCTCAAGTCAGCTATATATGGTTCCATCTCCTTCTCAATTTTTCGAAATACCGCAACTGCATTTTCATGCCTTGTAGCAGCTAATAGAAATGAATCTGATAAAGATATATGATACTCTCTTTTTATTTCACCAGCTAGCAGAGAAAGATCTTTGTTGATGGCTATTACTCTAATATTCCTATGAGAGAAAAGAGTATTGAAAAGAAGCTCAGCCCGAAAAATTGCCTCATTTTCATCCAATCCTACTTTTTTATAAAGTCTATAAGAAATATAGTAAGTCTCTGTAGCTGTTATGGGGGTTACTATTGCAGTAATTTTCCCCTTATCAATTCCATCAATAAATCTTGATGCTATTTCAAAATACTCAGAATTTTCAGCAATGCTCTCTATCCAAACACTCGTATCGATTGCAAATTTTTGCATCACTTGCCCTCCAATCCCAGCACTTCTAACATTTTTGAAATTCTTTTCCTGTCTACTTTTTTACTTTCTTCCAAAAGCTTTTCGGTTAATTTTCTGTCTTTAACTCTAACTCTCAATGTATCCCAATCAACTTTCTCTTCTCTGCTTATCTTTAAAGAGTCGATCCACATGTTAATTGCTTCCTCAACAGCTTTTGATAAACTTCCTTTTTTGGCACCAAAACGCATGATTGCAGCTTCCCTGAGCTTTTTCTCAGTTTCATCACTGATTTTAACAAGTATTATTCCCATAAGGGTCACCAACATTATAAGATGGATATATATATTTAAATATATTGAAATATTTTTTGCGATAATTCCATATTAGACAGCCATTCTTCTCAAAAAACTCATTCTTAAAAATAGGCTCGTTTCTTGTTAGCGAAAGAAATATTCTCTGAATATAAACTGCTATAACTATTATATAACTATCCTATAAAAGGAGACTTTATTAAC
>JAGGXT010000239.1 GCA_021162905.1 Candidatus Odinarchaeota archaeon
GGAATATATATATTATCATGACTATATGACCATTATTTACTTAATTAAAAAATTAATATGAATAAGTTAAACCAGCAAGTTTTATATTGGTTGGGTATGATATATAATAGATATATGTTAATTAGTTTAAGTTTAGAGAATTAAGAAACTAAATTTTAATCATTACCCTATCTTAGACGGTAGGGTGAAATTAATGATAAATGCAGTTTATTTCATTAACGGAATTAGCGGCGTTACACTATTGTCAAGATTATATCGTAGGATAACAATAGATGAGCAGTTGATTGGTGGTTTTTTGCAAGCGCTTTCTCAATTTGTTAAGGAGCTTATAAAAGATGGAGAATCGGAAATCGAGGAGAGATTAAGAAAAGCTGACATTAGAGGTGTTGTTGAAACGGAAGTAAAGGAGATTCATCTTAGAGGCTACGATTTGATATATGAAATGAGACATCCAATAGTAGTTGTTGCACTTATAGATGAAAAAGATGATGCATTGCAAGTTAGGTCTGCTTTAAAAGTTTTATTGGAAAGATTCATGGAGAAATATAGAAATACCATAGAGACGCCAATAATAGACAAATATCAAGAGTTTATCCCTATAGTTGACGAGGTTCTTAAAAATGGTAAAGTTGGCTTAATCTTTCCAGTAAAGAAAGGAAAGGCATCGGAGAAGATTTTAGCGAAGATGGGATATATAACTGAAGATGAAAGCAAGGTTCTAAAACTCTGTAATGGGAAATTGACTGTTGATGAAATTGCTAAGGAGTTAAACATGGCTGTGAGAGACGTATGGAAAATTTTTGAGAGTTTAAAGCGTAAAGGCTTACTTGAATTGAAACATTATGATGAGGTTGAGGTTTAAATACGAAGTATGTTAAATTAGGTTTATGTAGAGGGATTTTTATGGCATATGGTGAGTATTCCGTAATGGAAACGCTAGCAATTGCGCTTTGGGCGGGAGTTGTTAGTTACTATTGGGAGCTTTTTGGATATTATTTGCTTATAAAATGGTACAGAGATAGAAAAACGTATGAAATATCATTTGCGCTATTTTTCCTATTTATGGCCGTCGGACGTGTATTTTTTGTTATATACGATTTTTATATAAGTGATATTTTCTGGTGGAGGCTCGGTACATTTTTCCAGTGGCTTGGGCTAACAATAGTTGCTGTAACATTGACACTATTTCTTTTCGAAAAAAATATTTTCAAATACACTTTTATCACACCACCCATAATCATTTCTTTCGCTATCTTAGCTACACCTTCGGATTCCATTAATGTACTTAGAATGTACTTAGGGTTCATCTTTGCTCCAATTTACGCACTTTTGATTCCAGGGTTATTTTTCTATTTAGCATATAGACTACGCGGAAGACTGCAAATAGCTACATTTTTACAAGGACTTGGCTTTTTGGTATTATACATGGGACGTGTCTTACATGCAAGTGTTGTTAAAGAAATACTCTCACCAGCAATTTATTTATTGGTTGCGCCAGCAATAGTAATTCTAGCGCTGCTATTTATAGTTATGGGCATACAAATGATACCAGAATAATATTTTTATTCATCTTCATTTTCAAAAAGATACTTTCTCTTAAAAAATAATAACGTAGACCTTGCTGCCTCCCGCACCAAATCATCTTCGTCTTTTAATAAATTTATTAAATATGGTATAGCTTCCTTTATTCCAAGTTTTTTTATCGCATTGATTGTAGCCATTCTTACACTTATACTTGGATTATGTAATTGATTAATTAAAGTAGAGATTATTGTCGGATTTCCAATTCTGGCGAGAACTTCGATAATGGTAGATTTTATTTCATCATCTTTTTCTTTTTCAAGAGCTTTAAGTAGGTATTTTACACTTTCTGAATCTTTAACCTTTCCTAGAGCAAGAACGCTTTCATAACGAACATTAACATCCTCATCAGACAAACCTTTAATGAAAATCTCTGTTGTATCCACAGATCCTATTTTTCCAAGAGCCCAAATGGCCGACGCCCTTATCTCTGGATTAGAATGCTCTGATAGCTTTATTAAAAAGCTTTTTGCACTTACCTCCTTTAAATTCCCTAAAGCCCAAATAGCACCCTCTAGGAATACTTCATCCTCACCTTTCTCCCGAATTAAGTTAAAAATCAATCGACTAGCTTTGCGGTCTCCTATACTCCCTAATGCTTCAGCAGCTAATCTTTTCACTTCTTTGTTACTATCTGATAGTAAATTAACAATATGTGGCACCGCTCTAACTTCTTTTAAATATCCAAGGACTTCGCATGCTAGTCCTCTAACAAGAACATTTTTACTTTCTAGGAAAGGTAATATATCTGCATAACAACTACGGTCGGCTAAACTAATGATCGCATCATTAATTTTTTGAATTATTTCATCATCTTTCTCAGTCTCTAATGCGAAAAATAAATATTTTAATGCTTTAGGGTTGCCAATGTTGACAAGACCCTTAATTGAATAGTATCTAACATCCGGGTTTTCATTCTTTAAGTTTTCTATAAAAATAGGAAATGCCCTTATATCACCTAATTCGGATAACGCCTCAATACCACACTGTTTTAACCATGGGCTTTTTGATTCAGCCCACTTATAAATCTCATCAAGAAAACTTTTTGACATAGAAGTCACTCACACAGTGGTATTGATATGACACTTACAAAATTCAAAAATTGTTTTTGATTTAATTTTTCTGCTTTTAAAAGATTTTCGTACATTGAGAATAAAGTATCATTGCAATGAAAATAATTGCATTCGTATTTCAACATTCATTCATAATAATAAAAATATTTATTACTTACGGTAACTCTTTTTCTTTCATTCTTTCTATTCTTCTAATTCTTTTCTGGACATCTTGTGGTAATGAGATGTCCTCCTCACGAAGCCAGGTTGGCCTAACTAAACGCATACCTACGCCATCTATTATAACAATTTCCCACATATTTAAACTATGGTCAGTCTGCCTGCATTTTTCAACTAACAGATATCTTTTTAGCACTCCTTTCTTGACAGACCTTCTAAACCTAATTATTGCATCTGCAATGTGTTCTATACCGAATCCAAATGCTGCAGATGTTGTTATTGCATACTGAGATGTTGCGACAGTAGTAAACTTCCAACTATACACAATCTTCTTGAGGATGTAACTCTGAGCTCTTGCAGTAGCTGGAGCAGATAGCCAAAATGCGCTCATAGAGTCTATTACAAGTCTAGCGTGTTCATATCCCAATTCCTTCTTAGCTTCTATTATTTTATTCTTTAAATCATCTATATCCAAAGATTTAAGACTCCATCTATCTTGTGGTTTCATAAGTGCGTCAATAATGATTAATTTTTTTTCTTCCATGTATTTTTCAAAGTCAAATTTAAATTGCTTAGCTTGTCTAATGATGGATTCTCGACTTTCTTCTGTTGTAACATAAACACCAGCTTGGCCTTCCTTTAACCCTTGACCAATAAAATGAAGACTAAATATAGTCTTTCCCGTTCCAGGTTCACCGACCGCTGCCACTAGAAAGCCTCTAGGGATGCCCCCTTGAAGTATTTTATCTAATTCTGGAATTCCTGTTTTTAAACGCTCAATCTCAGACATTAATCTCAACCTTTAGCCTTTTGATATATTTTCCTTAACTTAATTTATCTCTCTAATATAATTAATAATAC
>JAGGXT010000229.1 GCA_021162905.1 Candidatus Odinarchaeota archaeon
ATATAATATTTATGCTAATTATTACATAAGACTAAGAGATGTACTATATGTGAAAATGCTCTTTTGATATTCTCTTTATGTGCTTTCTTAATTTCATTGATAATTTCGTTACCACTTATTATTTGTTTTGCTTCTGAGTACTTAGAGAGTTCGTTGCTGCTTATTTTTCTTTCAAGTAACATTAGCTTAACTGCATGGTCTTCTATACAATGTTTCTCAAAATTAAATTCTTTAATTCCACTTACAGCCACTATTAATGGTAAAATTCTATTGCCATCGGGCTTTATCTTTAGTGTAAATACAGATTCATTCTCTGCAGAGCGTTTTAACTCGCTAACGGTTAAATTGTGAGCATTCAGGCTATCAGCGATACTTTTAACTCTATCCTCAAAATCCATAGTTTCCACGTTTACTAAAATAGCTAGTTTTTTCATTTTTCTTGAGAGTCTTGCAAGTAGTATAATAGCATTTGTTAATGGTATAACTTTATCTATTCCTTCACAATCTGTTATACCAATGGTCAAGTTGATTTCTATATTTAACTTGTCGACAATGGCTTTAACTGTTTCAACGTCCGTTTTACCCTCGCATAGCAAAATTATATCAAGTTTCTTAAGCTTATTAAAGAGGAATTCGGTAAATGATACATCACTCGGTTTGAGTTGTATGATCATTATATCACATCCAGAAAACGAGGGTCTAAACCGAGTTTTAGTAATGTGTCAACATCAACACGTTCCATGGATCTTACATCGACAAGGCCGTCTTTATTTCGCTCAAGAAAGAATGTTTTCAATCTTAGCCCAATGTCATCGCAAAGCTTATCAAGAATTCTAAATGTTTCAATACTATGTGTGGAAAGAAATATTTGCAGTTTTCTTTCTTTAGCGGATTTTAAAATGAACTCGATTAGCGTCTTAAGGCCTCCAGGATGTTGATTATTCTCAGGTTCTTCTATCAACACAGCAGTGTTATTTAACGTTAGCAATATTGAAGCTATCATGACAGCGTTTCTAGCACCATCACCCAAGTCATCGATCCTAACTGTAGTGTTGGATAATTTTAGTGCAAGGACATTAGTACCTCCTATTGGCATATAAGTAATATCTTCTGCGTCAGATTCGAATCCTTCTCTTATCATTTTGGTTATGTGCTTATCAAGTCTTTTACTTAAAATTTTAGCCCAAGTAAAGTCCTCAACAAGTTTTGGATTCATTAAAATTTTTGTATCGATAAGAGTTATTTTCTCGAGGAATTTAACAACCTTACCATATCGCTCAGTAAGTTTGTTTTTACTATTTATAGGTATCCCCGCTTGGCTCTTAGCTTTCTTTGATAAAAGATAGCTCCTAGAGATGTTACAATAATCATATTCCTGACTTTTTCTTAAATCGTCTGGGATTTTCAGCCAAGCATGACCTTCAGAATCAAAATCAAACAAGCTGAATGTCATTTTGGTATCAGTTGTGAATGTAAGATTTATTTCTACTTCTCTGTTAGTATCCATTCCAAACCATAATACATCTCGCGATTTAACCCAGTCTCCTCTACCAGTTCTTCTTAAAATTATGTATGTCACTTTATTTTCTTTATGTAACTTATCATAATGGTTAGCCCAATCCGATGCTAAATATATTGACTCAAGGATCGTTGATTTCCCTGATCCATTTCGGCCTAAAAATACATTAACATTAGCAAAGCCATCGATTGAGCATTTTTGAATTCCCCTAAAGTTTTTAATGCTGATAGATTTAAGCATGAAGTAGTTCCTCCATATTTCTCATCTATATATTCATGTATATAATGCTATTTGTTTTATTTATTATTACTTCTTAACAAATGTTAAACCTCTATAAAAATAAACAATCTACCTTGCTTGCATTTTGTTAGAGAGCAAGATGATAGATTTCCTATTTTTAACAAAGGATTCATTATAAATAGTCTACCTAGTTAGCAAGGATCAACCTTACTTGTTTTCTTTCTTTTTGCGGTAGGTAATATTTTTGTGCTTCATTTTCACTAACTGCCTTCAAAAGGTCCATGAATGTGAGGTATTCTAGCGAAAATGAAATTTTATCTATATTTTGCCCTAAAGTGGTTGCGATATCTTTCGTACTGGCTGGCACTGGGTTTAGCAGAAAGTAATTCAGAATTTCCTTTGCCATAGGAACTGCTAGAATAAGGTCATTATAATACTTTTGAGAATTCATAACAAGCAAAGCATACACCGACAGAATTACGATAATGTCTGTAACTATTGGAACTAGTAGCGTATTAGCAAGGAGCGTATCCGAATTTAATGCACCCCAAATCCAATATACTGTTAATATAATTGGGATTATTGTCAAGATTACGTGTGTGTATTCCTTTTTGGAAAATATCAGAGAGAAAAATTTAGCTATAAGAGCAAGTATTAGGAGAAAGGCAAACGGTACAATGATAATAGCGAAAATAATATCAAATGAATGAGTTGTCACCCAGAGCATACCAGCAAGCTCTAAGTTTCCAGGTATTGAGAGCAGTATCATGATCAAGACAAATTCATTTATAAATGTCTTATAGGGCATCTCTTTGTATTTACGTGAGTATTTTAGCATTTTAAAGATTACAAAAAAGCCGAATAGTGACAAGGCCATATAAATCCATTCAGGTAATATGGTTGAAAAATACTTAAGAAACGGAAAATCGCTAAACATGGCAGATGAGAATGTGTCTACAAACAAGATTAGCATAATTATGATGAAGTATCTCTTTATACCAATAAATCTAGCAGATACTTTTTCTTCTTTTCTATGCTTCACCAATACATGAATGAAATATAACACGCTGTACAAGAATAAAATATTTGCTATAAGTTCAAAAGGTAGCGTTACCGCAAAAGATATTGCAACTAATGGACGAGCTATAAATAGTGCTAAGGCACTAGGTGTTGTAATTACATAGATTGCGGCAACAAATAATATAAGGCCAAAATAAGCATAAACTGGAAGAGTTAGCATCAAATTATAAATAATAAAGAGGACTATTAAAACAACATTAACCAGTCGTAATCTGGCCAAATGAACTACCGTTTCTTCTTCAATTGGAAGTACAATTTCACTAGGTTCTTTCCCAGTAAAACGCTTTTTTACAACTCTATATCCTTCTACAAGTAATGGTAAAGTACTAATAGCTAAGCCAACAAGTTCATTCATTGATGTATATAACGAGACGATAACATTTACGGAAAGTATGTAAAATGCAATCAATAAAGTCATAAAAACGGGTATTAGAAGTTTGTGAGATATTTCAAGAATGTATAGAATGTGATATCCCTTCTGTCTCATTAATGAAAAAGCATATTTAATAACATCTTCACGAATTTTCATAGATTTTCTAGTTTCATAATACCCTTGAGTCAATTTTATAATATACTGCTCTAATGAACCAGTTGCTCTCTTAACTATAAGAAATGCAACAGGTCCAAGAACGACAAGGAGGAATATTAAATTAACTAAATAAGCTATCTCAATTTCCAAATTAGGCTCCGTACTAAGACTGAGAACATCACTTAACATGCTGGCACCTGCATAGTAAAAAATTATGAGAAGTGATACGTTAAGTACCTTTGAAACAGTATCATCTACTTGATATATATGTTCAATTGGATCCAGAATAATACCAATAGCTAGTATGCTAATAAATTCAAAAAGTGGATAGTACTGAGATAGAATATTTACATTAGGAAATGCAATTATTATTAAAGAGATTATTGCAAATAACGTTAAATAAACTTTTAATGCTAAGCTTAGATACTTTTGCATTGCTTTCTTCACCTTAAAGGATTAAAAGAAATAATTGACCACTATTCTAAAAATAATACGAAAATCAAGTTGTATTTTATTTTTTAACTAATAACGGCATTTAGAATAAAGAACTTATCTACATTAATATATCACTATATATGCAATCTTTCAATCAAACTATACATTCACATGTTCTACTATATGTAATCATAGTCATAGAAACCAATGTTTACGTTGCCTATATTTGCATAGGACCATTTTTCTCTTATTTGCTTCAGTCAATAAGTTTAGGAATTATGCTGTTCGATTCAATAGAATAATATGTATGTGCGCTGCTAAGTGTTTATTGAAGCTATCAACAATATTGGTTTTTGGCGGGGATTTCTAATGTCGAGCAAGTTTTCTAAATTTAGAAAAGATGCCAAGTACTATATAGTAGCAGCTATTCTTATTTTCTCCTCTCTTCTACTGTCTTCAGTATTTTATCGAATATTCATTTGTAAGATACCTTCGTTACCTATACCTCCGTCAGAACCTATTGCACCAACACCTGGCCCGAGTGATTATATTATTAACCGTACTGTTATTTTTGAGAATTGCACAATAGTTTTTAACAGCAGTTTATTTATCGAAAAGGGTGGTGCATTAATTCTTAAAAATGCAACTTTGTATTTTAGGACACAAGGAGATGATGATTTGCGTGAGATTATTGTATATGCGGGAGGCAACTTAACAATAATTGATTCTTGGATAGCCGGGTATGCATATAGGAAGAGCTATTATATTGTTGTGTATAAAGGAGCTAAATTTTTAATGAGAAATAGTACGATAAGCTATGCTGGAGGCGAAGGTGTCTGGATTGGCACTGACAACGTGATTATATCGGGTTCTAAATTTCAATTTTGTAATGGTTTATTTATTGAGAACGCTGAAAATGTTACTTTATATAACAACATATTTTCTAATGACGAATATGGAGTTCACGTGTTTAATGTAAGTAACATTATGATATTCAATAACACAATAAATAGAATCTCACTTGAAGGGATAGTTGTCGCTGG
>JAGGXT010000091.1 GCA_021162905.1 Candidatus Odinarchaeota archaeon
GCATAATTTCCTCTTTAAAAATGGAATACATAAGGTTTAATTTACTTTCAATATTTGAGATTTCGAACATGGGACCACCATATTAGAGAGAGTCAATATTCCTGTACTCGATATAGTTTTTGTTGTACTTTTTATATTTCTATGCAAAATAGTTTAAGACTCTAACTCTTCTAAAAGTTTCTTTGCCTGCTCACCTTTTATTCCGCTAGACTCTGTATCACTTACTATCTCTTCAATTGATGTAGACCCTAAAACTTCCTTCTCTATCTCTCTAGCTTCCTCTAACGCCTCCTCAGCACCAAGAGTAACTTCGGCTCCCAACTCTGTGAATCTAATAGCAGTTTCAACAGCTTCACGCATATCTTTAGCAAAGATCAGAACATCCGATACTATAAGTTTTAATTGCTCAAGTGAAGATCGTATTTTCCTAAAAACATCAATTCTCTTTTTTATTGCTTTAGCCGTATTTGCTTCATCTGTTGGTATGCTCTTTCCAGCAGCAATTCTTCTTTTAAACATTTCAATCATTTTGTTTAAACGGCTCTGGTACTCACTTTCAAGTTTTGTATAATTGGATATTCGTTCTCTATGGTAATCTTCGATTCTATGCAATATTTCTATTCGGTCGTTTAAGGAAAGGGGATCTATTAGTCTACCTATTTCCTTAACGACTTCTTTATATGTTGACCTATTAGGTGATTTCTCTAAAATCTTGATTTGTTCAATAACCTGCTTAACTATTTTTTCAATCTTATCTCCTTTTCTCTCAAAAAAGGGCATGTACGTACCTCCAACTATTATTTTATCATGATTCATGATATATTATTTTTCTTTTTTCTGAAACTTAAAAAGATAATATATACATAGCTATTAGCTATGCAATATATGATGCGTGCTGTTTAGCCCAATTTTCATATTTCTTAATCATCTGATGAGTTATGGATCTAGGAACGTTTTTAATAGCATCTATTAAAAATTTCCTGGGCATAGGCACTTCGACACCTTTTCGAATCCACTCTCTAAATAAATTTCTTTTTGCCTCATCACAGATAGTTTTTATTCCAGAGGAACTATAGTAACCTTTCTCGTTAGGCTCAGTCAGTTTAACTAATTCTTTAATCTTAACATTTTTTTCTAATTCAACCCCCTTAAGATAAAGTTCGAATAATCTCTTTCTAGCCTCGGCATCTGGAGGGGGAACATATATAATCTTATCGACTCTTCCTGGTCTTATAAGAGCTGGCGTAAGATTCCAAGGTTCATTAGTTGCCATCACTGTAATAAAACCGCTATTTGAAGAGATACCATCCATCTCTTGTAAGAATTGAGCTTCAACACGTTTTATAGCATCCGTTCCATGTACTTCTGCTGGTAAGAATTTGTCTACTTCATCAATAAATACAATTGACGGTGCTAATTTACTAGCACATTCAAACATAATCCTTACTGTTTTTTCAGCCTCACCTACGTACTTTGAAAGAATAGATGCAGGATCAGCTCGCATTAATGTTATATTAAATTGTCCAGCTGCGCATTTTACAATGTACGTCTTACCGCAACCGGGAGGGCCAAATAAGAGAATGCCTTTTATTGGAGTTACACCGAGCTTATTAAGCTTATCTGGATATTTTAAAGGCCATTCAATGTTTTCAGTTAGCTCTTGCTTTACTTTTTCAAATCCGGCTAGATCGTTGAATGATAAATTAGGTTTTTCAGCTACTATAAAATCTTGATTGCAAATTTCTGGTATTTCATAAACTCTGGGAGCTTCAACAGCTGATGGTTCAGGCATTCTCATGCTCTGGACTTCTGGTTTACTTATAACACTTGGTAGTGAGGTTGGAATAACTCTTTTCTGCCTAGATGCTATTTTTGCAATCTCTCTGATTATTTTCTCTAATTTATTAATAGGATCCAGCCATATATTTTTAAGACTAGGATCAGATCTATGATACAAGATCTTTAGTTTCTCTAAGGCTTTTAGAAAATATATTCTAGCAGATTCCAAGTCTCCACGATTAAGTGCAATCTCACCCTTCTTTTTATATAATAACGCCTCATCATATAGAGTCAATACTATCACCGCAATTATTGCTATCAGCTAACATTTTTACTTTTGATTTTAGCTCTTATCTCGGGAGGTAAATTATTAATTAATGTAGGATCTGTAATTTGTAATTCGGCAAGAAATTCAGCACCTATATTTTCAATAGCCTCATCGGCAACTTCTGTTGTTATACTGCTAAGATCTTCAAGTCTTGTTGAAAAGACATCATTAAAATTGCTTACAAAGTTAACCATTTTCTCTTGCATTTTCAGAAAGCTATTTAAAGTACCCTTCATTGAAGCTACACCATTAAGTATTTTCTCTAGTGCTTTTAAAGCCTCTTCAGTATTAGCTTCTTTCATTATATCCTTTACTGTTTTGTTAAATTGCATCATTTCCAGTGCGTTATCTATCGTTGCAACGGCTCCATCAACAGTGTCATACATTATTTTTGACATTTTCCATGTAGCGAGCCATGGTGCTGATGGTAACCGTCCATTTTTGATGTCTCTTTTCATCTTCCGCTCAATATTCTTTTTACGCATTCTTATATCAAATTTGAAGTCTTCAAGCCTTTCGTGAAGTTCCGTTAAGACCTCCTCTGGGTCTTTTCCAAATAGTAAAGTTCTTATCTTTTCTCTTATAGATCTTATCATTTACTACCCTCCATCTTTAGAACTACCTTCGTCTAAGTAAAAATTATCCCACTGTAATGCTTATTAAATTTTCTAAAGGGGTCACACTAATAAATTCTAACTATTTAATACTTTTAATACATTGTTCATATTTATATTTTCAAATTACCAAGGAAATTTTGTAAAATTTCAAATCATGGCTAAAAAATTCTCTGGTAGTCTTATGCTATAAATGCTCGGCAGACAATTACTAAATATGGTGTTAAACTATTTCTTTACGTTTTGTCATAAGTCTGAAATTGCTTTGTTGAACAAATAAAGTTTGAGTCTGAGGTGACTTCACATTTGAACTCAACTCAGGTTCCCACGAGCCTCACATCAACACTCTTCATATCGATATAACAACGTTATAAAATATGAAACGGAA
>JAGGXT010000191.1 GCA_021162905.1 Candidatus Odinarchaeota archaeon
ATTTATAAGTTACTATCCACTGAAAATCACTACTGCCACTAGCGTGAAAGAAGAAAGCATGATCGCACCAAATACAAATAGCATCAAAAATGAGGATCATGACATTATCGGACAGTCAGCTGAACAAACATTTATAAAAATCGCTAACAAAACTGGCTACGTCCATCCTATGATCGCTAGATTTTACAACTATTATAAGAAGGAAAATAATATTCCTGAACAACGTGCCCTTGAAAAAATTATCCTGCCAGAATCTGAAAATAGTAGCAATTCTGTAGCGATGAATAATGAAAAAGCGAAACTGTTATTTGAGCTAGATAATAAAGTTCCGCAATATGAAGGCAAAACTTATATGTATGACCTTAATGATACACGCCTATGGGAAGACCTAAGTATATCAAATTATGACTATCTTGGCACATTGTATGGGACTTACCCATATACGAATGAGCATGTATCAACACTATCTACCGATCCAAATAATAGTAATGTTCCAGCACCTCCCCAAATTGTTAAAGAGACACACTGGTTTCCTAAAGAGACTCATGCCAGAATCGTGTACCAAATATACGTATATGGTACTGGATATCACAATGTAAAAATCCATGTAGTTGTGCAAGGTGATCAAGATGTGTACTCAAGATACTTTAGAGTATACTGGGATTCTACAAAAATCTATGAAACAATTGTTCGACCGTATGCTGGTCCTTATAATCTGACATTCTCAATACTAGTGTACAATAATATTGAAATCTCTGCTCACTTGCTAACTTTTGAAATTTATTACGGAGGATACAGAGAATTTGGGTGGAAACTAACATCGCTTTGGCTTGAGGACGCTGTTGTGGCAGGGGAATACTTTCCAAGACAGTCCTACTCTAAGCTCTCATGGAAGGTTCTCTGCGGAAGAGACACCAAGATAGATATTTATCTTAGGAGGGTTAATGATGCGTATGATAGAATATTGACAATATACCTTGATGATCAGCAAGTGTTTCAAGATATCATTAAGAGCTATAATGAGTTGCATATAAACTTGGGTAACTTTGATGACGACAGCGAGCATATACTCACCTTAAGGATACATTGGGGCAGTTATACAGAGAGGGGTGGCTTCTTGAATTACTGAGAATTCACCATGAGGGTTACTATTACGAAATTGACTACATGAAAAATAACACCTACGAATTTAGACCTAGAGATGAAGTGTTAGCCTACATTGAAGAATACTACGAAAATCACGGTTATCATCGTGTGGAATTTTTCATAAGTGATCCGGTTCCCCTTGATAATGAATTAACAGAGGATGAGTATTTTAGACATTATGCAAAACCAAAAAATGCCCAAGAAAGAGGCTGGTTTGATAACTACGATAATATTAAGTGGATATACTGCCTTTATGGTAATTGGCCAGGTGAGGATCACCCTAATAGCTTGGGTGGGTCTGTTGGAAGATACATTTTCATTGCACGTGGTAAATGTGATTGGTATGCTGGCGCAATACATGTTTCATTGCTTAACGTAGAACGTACCGTCTTAATGCATGAGGTGGGACATACAGTTGGTATAGGCGATCGATCAAATAATAGAGAAATATACTGCAGCAACCCGCAATGTGTGATGGCCTACGCAACAGTACACAATTGCATCAACACACCATTTTATTGCGCTCATCACTGGCGACAAAGAAGATTCTCCTAAAAATATAAGTACCTTATGTGATATGAATGGTTTGAAGGAGGAAGACTATAAAAAAGATCTTTCCCTTATTTATAATTTTACTTTTTATAACTATATCAGGAGTTATATGCACCCCTACGTGGCCTTCTAATCCGGCCCTCGTGATAATATCTAATGAAAGCAGTATTCGATTGAGTAACTCAGAAATATTCTTCGAGCCGCACATATCTGTAGGTGACAAAGCTTGGGAGATACGCACCCTTACCATTATTGAGAATCAGACTCTAGTGGTTAATAGAAACATCTTTATTTACAATGGAGGCGCTCTAATCTTGAGGAACTCCATGATAAAGATGAACCTTACCTATCTTGGCGAGTACTGGATAGAGGTTTTCAGCGGTGGCAATTTAACGCTGATCGGAAGCACAATCACGGCATTGAACAGGTCGAACAGGTACTATATAAGGGTTCATAATGGTTCGGCGATTCATATTGAGGACAGTGAGATAAGCTACGCTGGGTATAAGAGTTATCCCGAATTGAGTACTAGCGGTTATGGGGCAAGGTATCTGATTATAGTCGAGTATGGGTTGTGGATTGAGGCGTCGAAGGTTGTAATAAGGAACAGTAGGCTTCTGTACAACCAGTACGGCATATATCTTGAGGGGGTGAAAAACGGTGTCATAGTCGGCAATCTGATAAGCGGCTGTGGGTGGACGGGAATTCACCTCCACTCCTCGAGTTACAATATTATTGCGAATAACACGATAATTGACAATGCTTTTGAGGGAATAGCTTTGGATCTTTCCGACAATAACATTATCGAGGTTAATCTATTGAGCGATAACTCTTGCGGGGGGATTGTCTTATTGGTCTCTAGAAATAACGTTATTGCTAAAAATATAATAATTTACAGCAGTGAAAAGAGGTATAAAGATGGAATAGAGGTGGGAGGTGGGTATAATAATACGATAGAGGATAATTTGCTCTTTGGCTGCGGCCTTTACATCAGTGGCAATAAAAGCACGTTCGTCAACACCACCATTAGGAATACCATGGTAAATCACAAGCCGCTGATTTATATGGTTGGTGTGAAGAATTTGACGATCGAAGGAGATGCAGGACAAATAATAGTGGCCCTTTCGAAAAACGTAACGATAAGGAACGTCAAAATAGAGAATACCAACGTGGGTATAGAGATTGTGTATTCCAATGATATAAGAATCGTTAACAACACAATAATAAATAGCGAATATGGAATACTCTTAGGGAGAACTAATAGTAGCATAATAGCGTACAATAGGATGTTGAGGAATTACTACGGCATATTCTTGAGGGATTCGAATAACAACACAATTACGAATAACGAAATAAGGGGAAACGAGTGGGGAATTTACCTGCTCGGCTCCGAGGACAATATCATAGAGGACAACATCATGAAGGACAATCAAGTCGATATAGGAGGTGGGCCACCACCTCCCATTTTCAGGATCATTAACATTCTGCCGTATGTCATACCGATTGCCGCCTGCTTTCTCTTAGCGGCGATTAAGCTTTTCTCTATGTGGAAGAGAAAACGATCTCCAGAAACACTTAAATTACTCTGATGCTAGCAGTGCTATAGTTTATTAGGAGCTTTTCCTTATATGAGTAGCCACATAAAGTTACATTTTACGAGGAAAAATAAGTATGCGGGTCGCTTACAATCCCTAAAAATAAAAATAATAATCTTCCTCTATTTTTCTTCCAAGGCAGATTTTCCTAGTTTAATTATTTTTGTAATTCTCGCAACGGTTTTCGCCTCAGCCTTTATACTGTTCATTCCTTCAATATCCTCTGCGCCACACTTTTTTCCTTGATCTTTGCTCCAAAGAGCTCCTCCATGGTATACTTGGATGTCTTTATCATAATTTTCAGCTACTTCTAAAGTTTTCTCGCAGAGTAAGTGGCTTTCCATCACGGGATCATCCATTTATATTCACTCTAATTTTATTTTTAAATGTAGGGTATTATTATTTAATAATAATACTTGGAGTATAAATTTCTTGGAGGTTGTATTTATGGAGTTGCTGATTAAAGGTGGAACTATAATAACGATGAATGAAAGACGACAGATTATTCGTGATGGCTACATTTTAATTAAAGATGACAAAATTGAGGAAGTCGGAAAACTTGGTAAGAGCCCTGTTTCTGCTGAAGAAACAATAGATGCAACTGGGAAATTTATAATGCCTGGAATGATAAACACCCATACTCATTTGTGGCAATCTATAGGTAAAGGACTTGGTACAGATCGAGATCTTTGGGGCTGGATTTCTTCAGCATGGTCGCCCCTTCTTTATAATCTCACTGATGATGATTACTATAATGCTGTTATGCTGGGGGTTTTAGAGGCAATAAAATCAGGTGTTACTACAGTCCTCGGTTATGAACATGCACTAAATACCCATCCTACTGCTATCACTAAGATTGTTGACGCTTTTAAACTGACTGGAATTCGAGCACTGTTGGGAATAGGATACCAAGATACAGGAAAAGAAATGGGTGCACCCGATTTTGTTCTTAGGCCAACAAATGTGATACTAAAATACCTGGAAGATAGCTTCAAAAAATATCACAATACATTAGATGGCAGATTAAAAATTTGGTTAGCACCAGGATTAGTTAGCTGGTGCACAGAGGAACTCTTGCTTGAGAGTAAGCGACTTGCAGAAAAATATAATACTGGACTAACGATCCATGCGAATGAAAGTAAAACCGAAACTGAATATAGCAGGCGAGAAAGAGGAGCATCTGAGATAGGATTCCTATACAAATTAGGAGTTCTTGATAAGAATACTCTTGTTGTACATGCAGTTTGGACGACAGACGAAGAAATTGAAATGCTTGCTGAGAGAAATGCTAAGGTTTCCCACAATCCTGTGAGCAATATGTTTCTCTCCTCTGGTGTAGCTCCAATTCCTAAGATGCTTAAGAAGGGAATTGCTGTTGGATTAGCTACGGATGGAGCAACTAGTAACAATAATAATGACTTTTTCGATGTTCTTAGAGTAACTCCTCTTCTTCAAAAAGTTCATACACTTGATCCACTTTCACTAACCGCTGAGCAAACACTGGAAATGGCTACAATCATTGGTGCTAAAGCAGTATTAATGGAAAATGAAATTGGGAGTCTAGAAGTTGGAAAAAAGGCAGATATTGTAATATTAAACTTTAAGCATCATAGTACGACACCTAATGTTTATCCTCCCGCAACGATAGTATATAGTGCTAGTAGTGAGAATGTCGAAACAGTAATAATAGACGGAAGAATTATAATGGAAAACAGGAAAATACAAACCTTTGATGAAAATAAAGTCTTAGAGAATGCTGATAAATCAATTGAACAAATAATTAGTAAGGCTCAAAACATTTTGGAAGAAAGATGGCCAATTATGTAACTTTCTAATTGGTGATGATATTCTTTAGAACAGCAAATCCACGAGAATTTGTGGAATCTCTTGAATGTAAGGGTTTGCCATATAGATTTTCTTTCTTAATACCATCGGTTCTTAGATTCATTCTAATGGTGGCAGAGAAGCTCTTTATAACATTTAACACATATATGGTTCGTGAAGTTGAGTTGGAGAAAGGTGATTTCAAAGAAAAGATTAATAATCTCCGATTGCTTTTTGCGCTAATGATATTAGACATTCTAAAAATGGTAAATAGAATAACTATTGATCTTCACTCCAGAGGTTTTAGCTTGCTGCAGAAAACAGAACAACAATGGTACAAACAGAATTTGCAACGGCTGATTATTTAGTACTGTCATTATTTTCAGAAATGTTGGCATTATCATTATACTTAGCTGTATTCGTACATGGAGTATCTCCTATGGAGAACATAATATTTTGTGTTTAATAAAGCGAGAAATCTAAAGTGGAAGGTGTTATTATGAGGAGTAAAATGTTAATAGCATTTATTTTTTTCATAATACTTTCAGCGGTTACTTATATCTTATTTCCAGATAGTGTAAATGCTGCCTACAATGGTATAAATCCATTTATAAATAAAGAATTCTCAAGCTTAGGACAATTTGGATATATCCTTGCAATAGTTCATGTTACGATATATCATGAATTCTCATATATTTTCTTAATATTATGGCTTACAACAGGATTGGCAGCTGGTTTACTTGCTAGAGGATATATAAACGGATTCGCCGCTGGATTCTATATGTGTATTGCTGGGTTTGTTATATATTACTTAATACTTGCTACCGATAGAATATTACTCTTTATTACAATTACATATACTATGCGATATTTGTTCACAAACATTATAGCGCCTTTAATTACGAATGGTTTATTCTCTGCACTTGGTGGTCTGATAGGAGGAATGATAAGACCTCCGCCATCCATAGAGATTCCTACCACTGTATACAAAAAGCTGGAAACATTGTTACCTATAAAATGTCCAAATTGTGGTGCTGAAATTTATAGTAATGCTAGATACTGCAGTAATTGTGGTAGTGAACTCCCAGAGATAACATTAGAACAATAATAAAGCAAAATTTACATTTTTTCTTCTATATTTTATACTAGTTATGGTTTAGATTTGCTGAAGAGTATTCCTAATGTAGTTTAATTTAAAAGTTGAGTGTTTATTTTTAGCTCCGAATGATTATAAGGTATATACACCTCCTGTTAGAAAGATAGTCAATAACACTGTTAATATTCCTACTAGAATCATAATACTTCCATATATTAAGGAATTTTTCCCCGACAGCCTTCCTAAGAATAAACCTAAGATGAATAATATACTAAGGTTCAACAATATGGACGAAATAAATGCTAAATCTATTGAGATTATTTTTAAATTTGCCAATATATATGGAACTATACAAATTACTGCCGCTAGAGCGGGTGAAATACCATCGATTAGCGCTGCCAATATTGACGCAAATGAAGAAGCCTCTTCTATAATAGTGTTCTCAATATCTGCTCCTAGATTTTCTTCAAGCTCTCGCAGTTTCATAGCTCTTTCAGCTCTTTCCGTAATATATGCTCCTGTGAATCCGGAAATCCCCATCGCTATACTGCCACCAATACCCGCACTAATAATAATTCTCGGATCTATAGTATTTGCCATAGCCGCACCAATAATAATTCCTAGTATTGTTAATGCACCATCAAAAGCATTCATTACAAAGTAACGTCTTCCGATTTCAGAAACTCCAGAAATTTCTATATACATTTTTATTCGTTTAATAAACGAAGATATTCTGACATGTCTTTCTTCATTTTCCTCATTTTTTTCTTCTTCGTAATTTTCTAGAAACTCTTCCGTGTCAAAATCTTGAACGCTATCCTCTTCCTCTTCACTACTCACTTCAATCTCACCAAATATTAAAAGGGGTTTATTTTTACTTAGAATTTGTTAATAATAGTTTTTAAACTTTTTTAACGTTGTTACGGATCATTTCGCAATGATCGGCGTGTAGCAGGTTCATCATCACACATTGTGCTCAGAATCTCCCCCTTTCTCGTCATTAAGGGGGTTCCTTTTTATACTTTATCTTTCATGCTTATATATTTTCTGAAAAAATTGCTTTGTTGAACAAATAAAGTTTGAGTCTGAGGTGACTTCACATTTGAACTCAACTCAGGTTCCCACGAACCTCACATCAACACCTTTCATATCGATATAACAACGTTATAAAATATGAAACGGAA
>JAGGXT010000235.1 GCA_021162905.1 Candidatus Odinarchaeota archaeon
GAAATGAAAAAAGAAATAATGATAAATATTAAACCAAGTATAAGGAGTAGATCAATAAATAGCTTAGTGAAATTGCTATTTGAAAACGATTCTAATAATGACAGGAGAATAATTTTTAACTTTTTAATTTCGGATTTTGCTGATTTGGATGACTTTTACAAATTAGATTTTATTAAGCTGAAAAAGGATTTCGCCTTTAATAATACTTTCGATCTCGCACTGACACTAGATCTAAGCGGATTTTCTTATGAGTTTAGGTCGGGTATTTATGAATCTGAGATATTCCCTACAACATTATGTTTTAAAAATATAAAGAAAACCAGTAGAATTTTGATATCAGCTCTAACAGCTATCGACGAGAAAGTATTAGAGGATGGTTTAAAAGACTATTTTAAGTCTTTATACCTCACTTGGTTAGTGATACCATCACTATATATAAGACCTATAAACTTAAGCTTGAAATTTGGATGCCTCTGCGATAATTGTCCATTCTTTAAAAATGCTGAGGAACTTAAAAGAATTATAAGATTGCACAAAGATGCCTCTAAGTTTCTCAAAAACAAAATAAAGAGATTAGAAAAGAAAAGAAATATAGTAAAAGACGTAGTTGTATATAGCCCAAAGGTTAGTATAAGTAGTGTTAGAGAGTATATAGCCGATGCTGATGAGTATATTGAATTGGAAGATGTTGAAACAGACAAATTAAAAATTAGAAATAGAATGCCAGGAAGCGAAAGAAAAGAAATTGGTACTGAGTTTGATAATTATAACTTTTCAGAGCTTAGCAAAGTAATCAGCGACATTACTCAAAAAGTATTAGAGGATGAAAAATTTAGATCTTGGTCAACTTATAAGAATTTAAGGATGATGGAATATAATATTCAGATTTTTCAATTATTAAATGATATACTAAATGGTTTTACTTTTGGAAAAGAAATGGATACTGGATTTTTGATAAGCGCTACCCCACTTACGATTAAAACCTTTGTTCCAATAGAAATAATAACTTATGACTTTCTTGAGATTTTTAGCACAACATTAAGTAAAAACATAATAGAGATGAGTAATAGCATAATTATTGATATTAATATAGCAAAACATTTATCAGAATACATTTTGCTTAAATATTTAAGAAATTACATAGGCCCTATTGGATTAATAAATTATATTAACTTTAAGAGATTTATCAACAGTGTGAATCAAACTGTAGAACTTGCTGAAAAAAATGAGAATTCAAACTTCACAATAAGTCATATTGGCAGCAAGTATACCAAAGAATTTATAAATAGGGTGAGAAGCTTGTAGGGGTGTGATAAAATGAAAAGAACTGAAACGCAAAAGAAAACAGCTACCAGAAAAAGGAGAATCTCTGCAAAGAGTATTTGGATTAAGGTTCTTTCACCAACATTTGAATCAACAAACTCAGAATTGATAACGTTTATTGCATCAAGAGCTTTACAAAAACTTAGACGAATACAACCTGGTATAATCAAAGCTGCTCATCTTGGAGATGTAGGAGTCATATTTAAAATTGAAAAAATTGAGCCAGAAAACGCAGTTACGGTTAACGAAAACACAAAGGTTAGAATTGTTCAATCAGTTCAGCTATTAAAAGAGGGATTTACAGAAATACCATCTACAAAAGAGCTTTTCTGGCCAAAAAGTGCACTAGAGTTATTTATTAACTCGTTAAAAACGATTAAAAAGTCTCTTGAAATGAAAATAAGAGACCTTTATGACAATACAATTTTACTAGCAGGTCCACCTGGAAATGGTAAAAGCCAAGGTGCTGTTACAATAGGTAAAGAACTAGGATTTAAAGTCTATGAAATAGATATTCCAACCATTGTAGGAAATAAATTTGCTGGCGAAACTGCTGAAAGGATAATGAGACTCAGGGATGAATTAAAGCAAATAAACGATTTAACAATGGTCATATTTAATGATTTTGAAATTTTAGCAGCTGGATATTATTATGCTACAATATATGGTGGATTCTTTGAAATAAGAAGCGCTATTCTTAATCTATTAGATGAAATCAGAGCGTCATTTTTGCCATTAGTGATTGTTGGAACTAGTAACATGCCACCAGAATACCTTGACGAGGCAATACTAGACAGATTCTCATTAAGGTTGATGATAGCACCATCATTATCTGAAAAGTTAAGATTTGCCGAATACATGCTAAGTAAATTTAAGAAATATGTAAAAATACAAGTTAAGCTTTCTAATCTTAGAGATATAATAAGATACTTATCTATGAGAAGTATTAAGGGTTCCATAAAACAAGCTGTAAGTTACTGTCTTCTCAATGAAAAAGAGCTTACCACAGAAATTTTAAAGGAGACTATTAAGAAACTTCTTGATAGTCAAAATAGCTGGAGGTTCTACGATGATCGGTTGAGAGAAAGAGGAATAAGTCATTACATGTGAGCCGTCTCTATTTTTAATAGATAATTACTTTTACCTTTTTGTTAATAAAGTAAGGATTAATATAACAAAGAGTGAAAAAGATAAATATATTAAGCCACTTTAAAAGAAAGTATTCTATTTTTAAGTAACATTTTAATAAATGGTTTTTTAACCCAAGCTTGATATACATATTGCTCATACTACGAAAAGTGAAAAGGATGGTCGAGATATGAAGTTTCTAAAATGTAAACCCGATCAAATACCTCCAAAAGTTGGAAAAAGCGTTGCAATAATTGGTGCTGGACCCGCTGGCCTCACTGCTGCAGGTATATTAGTCTGTAAGGGATACGAAATTCACGTATATGACAAAATGCCTGAGCCGGGAGGTTTACTTATATTTGGTATTCCAGCATGGCGTATTCCAAAGGAACCTATAAGAAAAGGAATAAGGGAGTTAGAAGAAGCAGGAGTTATATTTCACCAAGGAGTTGAAGTAGACAACGGTCTTTTCGAAAAAATTTTGAGTGAACATGATGCTGTTTTAATCGCAACTGGATGTTGGAGTACTAAGAAGATGGGATTACCAGGAGAAGACCTTGAAGGCATATATTTTGGTTTGGATTATGCAGTTCAAGAGGGTTTAGCGAGAGATGGTTATATCTCTCAAGATGAGAGAATTATTGCTAAAGGGAAAGTTGGAGTTATTGGATGTGGAGCTACAGCCATAGATGTTGCTCGTCAAGCCATAAGAGATGGTGCTGAAGTTTATGTAATCTACCGCCGAACTAGGGAGTTAGCACCAAGTCCAGAATCAGAACTAAAAGCTGCTGAGAAAGAGGGTGTTAATTTCCTTTGGTTGAGAAACCCTATTAGGTTTATTGGAGAGAATGGGAAACTTAAGAAAGTGGAATTAATTAAAATGAAGTTAGGCGAACCAGATGAAAGCGGAAGAGCTAGACCAGAACCCATATCAGGTTCAGAATACACTATGGACGTAGATATGATTTTTATATGTATTGGACAGAAACCAACACCACCATTTTTCAAGAATACATATGGTATAGAACTTACAAGCAAGGGAACAATAAAGGTAGATAAACTTGGAAGAACAACAAGAGAGGGTGTATTTGCCGCAGGTGATGTCGTCACTGGACCATGGTTAATAGGCCCAGCTGTTAAAGGAGGAATTAACGTCGCTAAAGCAATCGACGAATATTTAAGAACTGGCGAATGGAAATTTGAGGAATAAGTAAAATATGCCTTACAGCTCTGCTGCTTTTTTTATCGCCTCTTTTATTTTTATAGTTGCCATATATGGATTATCTGATCGTGTAATTGCCCCACCAACAATTATTATTTTAGCGCCCATCTTTATGGCTTCACCCACTGTATTTTCATTAAGCCCACCTGCAACAGCTATAGGTATTTTAATGAGACTACTTATTTTTCTTAATTGATCAAATGGAGAAAGCCCCTGTCGTTGTTGATCGATACCAGTATGCACTAAAATGTAATCAGCTCCAAGATTTTCAATCTCAACAGCTCGTTGCTCAATATTTTTGCAATTTATTAAGTCAGCCATAATTCTAACATTATTCTCATGAGCCACACGAATTGCATCTTTTATTGTATTATCATCTGCAACGCCAAGGATTGAAACTATATCAGCCCCATTTTTGATAGCCAATTCCGTCTCTAGCTTGCCAGTATCCATAGTTTTCATATCGGCAACTATAATTTTACTAGGAAATGTCTCTTTCAGTTCTTTAACAATTGAAATACCTAAACTTTTTATTAAGGGAGTCCCAGCTTCTATCCAATCAGCACCTCCGCGAACAGAGGCTTCGGCTACTCTAAGGGCCACTTCCTTCTCTATAAAATCTAAAGCAACTTGTAAAACTGGAAATCGTCCCATCTTTCCAGAGAACATTAATTACACCTCAGGAATTATCAAAACGCTAATCTTTAATAAATATGTTCATCTCAGTATTATTAATGAGGTTATAGAAATGCAATCAACTCTTGATGGAAAAGTCCCAGTTGTAGTAATAGACACCCATGAAGTAAAAGTAAGTGGGAATAATGCCAGTAAAATTCTTGCTTCCCTCTTAGATAAAGAGAATATAGAATATAGGGTTGATACGCTCCCTATAGGAGATATAGTGATGCCACGGGGAGATATTATTGAGAGAAAAACATTTTCTGATTTTATAAATTCATTGAAGGGAGATATGACAGGCGTTTTACGTTTAGAGAATCAAATTAAAAGTATGATAGAAACTTATTCGACGCCTATTCTTTTAATAGAAGATGCCCTCGCAATAAGAAAAGATCCTCTAAATAGATGCATTTACATGCCTATTAGGCGATATCAGAAAGGAAAGAACATCTACGTAACAATAGAAAGAAAAATTAAATTTAATCCTAAATATTATGACAGCTTATTACAGAAGTTTAAAAAGATGGGCATTTCAATCATTGAGACTTTTGACTCATGGCATGCGGCAATAGTGCTGTTAAATATTCTTAAATCTCTTATTGGAAAAGAAAATGCAGAGGAAGAGACAATTTCTTTCTCTAACAATGAACCAGCAGTGCCTATAATTCGTGGTAAACCTAAACTTATGGAGACTCCCGATGAACAGGAATTCTTTCTAGCAGGATTGCCATTAATCAATATAAAGCGAGCTAGGTTGATTCTCAATAAATTCAAGAATCCCATAAATGCTTTAAACAATATCGACTCATGGGAGAAAATACCTACTATTGGAAAAAGAATAGTTCGCGAAGTAAAAAAGGTTCTGTATACGGAGTATAAAAGAAGTGATGTTAACGATGGAAGAGAAGAATAACTTAATCAAAAGAGCTGTAGAGCTAATAATTAATGCAAAATATTTAACAGCACTAACCGGCGCAGGAATTTCGGCCGAGAGCGGAATACCAACATTCAGAGGAAAAAATGGTCTTTGGAAAAGATTTAGAGCTGAAGAGTTAGCGACACCAGAAGCTTTTTTGAAAAATCCAAAATTGGTTTGGGAGTGGTACAAATGGAGAATGGAAATAATTCATAAAGCTAAGCCTAATGATGCTCATCTATGCCTTGCCAAGTTGGAGGAATTTGGACTTCTAAAGATATTAATTACTCAAAATGTCGATGGTCTTCACATCAAAGCAGGTTCTAGTAATGTAATTGAATTACATGGAAATATATGGAGGGCAAGATGTACACATTGTGGGTTTTGTATAGTTTTTAATAGTCCACCTAAGAATGTCCCAGTGACTTGTCCAAAGTGTGAAAAGCTTATGAGACCAGATGTTGTATGGTTTGGCGAGCCTATTCCAAGAGATTCTTTGGATAAAGCATTTGAATGCGCATTTAAATCGGATGTCATGCTGGTTATTGGTACAAGTTTATTGGTTCAGCCAGCTGCATCACTTCCTTTTATTGTACTTAGAAATAATGGAAAGGTTATTGAAATAAATACATCGAATACTATTTTAACACGGAAAGCTACTGTATTTATTAATCAGAAAGCTGCTGAGGCAATGAAAATGATTTGTGAAGAAGTAAACAAGATTATGAGTTAGTGATTCACCTCGAATTATTCTTTTGTTTGAGTTTGCATGAATTGTGAAAACGGAACTACGAACTCTATAAATTTCCAGTTATCAGGGTTAAATAAAACAGATTGAAGAATGGATTCTAAGATTTCATTATGTTCTTTACAAGCTTCTGCAAAAGCATCTGGCCAGAAGCCTACAATTATCCAAGTCTTTTCATCAACTTGACCTAGTAAAATTGCAAATTTAACTTCATGCTTATCTTCCCCTACCAAGATAAATAAAGCGCGATCTGATTTATCCTCACCAGACGGTGAAACAACTTTCTTAATTCCCGTGTAAATTGAATAGTTTTCATTTTCCTTTATTAGATCTAAGAGTTTGTGGATGAAAATATCATTTACACCGATCGTATTTTCAAAAATTTCACTCGCATCAGTAAATGCAATCTTAATTTCACTATCAGGAGTCTCTCCAGACAGAGTTACTTCCCAAGCTGTCAAATAATTCACATCCAATTTTTTATAGGCTCTGATAATTTGAATTAAACCCCAACTATTAAAGGTTATGCTTTTTGCGAAGAAAAGTGAGGGGGTTGTTTTTATTATTTTACAATTTTTAATTTAATCAATGAAACTTTTAAGAAATTAAATATTTGGCTTTCCAATGCGCTTATTTGTCGCTTAAGTAGATTTTGGAACAATGATTTAAGTTTATTAGTGCGTAATACGTATTTTCGCCCTCTACGATTTATTATAAAACTTAGAAATGTCTCTATAGCCTGCCTTTTGTTATAACGAGAAACAAGAAGAGAATTGATCATCCCTAAGAGGAGGGGATACCTTAGAAGAGCCATAGAAATGCCATATCCATATGCTTCCAGGATGTCAATATGAGTTGTGGGTGGGTAAAAGTTTCTGTCATAGCTCGAAAAAGTAACATGATAGCCCATAGAAATAGCTTTTAGTATAAGATATCCAGCCCAACCAAAATTCAAGGGGAACTTTAAACCGATCTTTTTCCAAAATTTGAAGTTTATAAGGTATCCGAACTTCCATGAGTCTAAAATAGGGAATATTGTTTTATCAAAATACACTATATTCATTACAGATTTTGTTTGTTCTGCCCGTTTAACAAGTATTTCTATAAAAGATGGATCTACTATTGATCCTGCACTTAAAATAAGAATATAGTCCCAGCTTTTACTTATTTCGGCTACCTTTTTAATACCTTGATTTATCACAAACGCTAGAAGAGGGGACGTACTGAAAATAGTATATTTTTTAATCCTTTTTTTACGTATATCAACAACAATAGCACCCATTTTGTGGGCCGTCTGAAAGATTTTTTCGGATATCAAATTAATTACTACTATTGTTTTTGGCTTTAGATGTTGATTATTTAAAGATTTGAGAGTCCCTAATATTTTTTGTTCCTCACTGAATATAGGAACAACCACGGCAACTTTTTTTGAAGCAAATATGTCCATCTAATTCACCAAAATCATTCTACCAATTCGTCAAGAATCACTTTCCACTCTACATATTTTGAAATTATTTGCTTTGTGGCTTCTATCTTTTTCGCATCATCAGGAGATATCTTTCCAGTTAACCCTTCAAGCTTTGTAACAGTAGTGTAGGTATCATATGGTACTAACAAAACTGGTACACCTTTCTCTTTTGCCCTTATTAGGACCTGCTGTGATGGAAAGAGACCACCAGTTAATATTAAAATACTTGTATTAGTTTCTAATGCTGCAATTGCAAGATCGGCTCTATCGCCACCGGTGATTACGGCTTTATTTATTGATCTTCTAAAATATTTTAAAGCTGCCTCCGGGGTCATAGCACCTACTAATATATCCTCCACAATACGATCTATGTTTTCATGACCTTCTAATAGTTCGCCACCTAATATTTCTACGATACTTCTAACAGTTGGTGATATTAACTCTGTTTCTTGCGGAACTACACCTAAAACCCGCACACCATTATTCTCTAGGAAGGGAGAGATTATATCGTTCATTCGTTCCTTCAAGTGATATGGAACATAATTTATAATTGCCCCTACAACATCAACATTATGATCCTTAAAGTGAGTTTTATAGAATAAAAATTTATCAACTATATGATCAGAATCACCATATCCAACAAGCAACACCTTTGAATTGAATTGCGTTGCAAGCTTCCAGGCTGGGAAATCATAAGCGAGAAGAAAATCTGGATCGCGACCAGCTTCGATTATAAGGAAATCTTTATTATTTATTAATCTCTGATAGCTTTCGCTTACCTTACTCTTAATTTTTTCTTTGGTTAGATCGCCTATAAATTGATCAGAGATTCTAATAGGACCTATATCATCCTCAGAATCTGTGAGTTCTAAGGCCTTTTTCATAACTTTTACATCAAAGTCTATTGCTTTTCCATTAACAATTTTATCTATAGCCGATATAGGCTTGAAGTAACCCACTTTATATCCATTTTCCTTAAAAATTAAACTCAATCCTAAACTTAAAGAAGTTTTTCCGCTTGGACCACAACCAACAATAAATAAATTTTTCATATATACTCACCTCATTAAGCATGAAGAGCCATTTTTACATCAAGAGCCAATGCTCCATTTCCTTCATCGTAAACAAATAGTGGATTTATGTCTATCTCTGCAATTTCTGGAAAATCTACAACAAGTTGACTAATTCTTAGTAGAATTTCTATAATAGATTTTATGTCTGATGGCTTTTCCCCACGAATGCCAGATAATAATGTATACGCTTTCGTCCTTTGTATCATTTCTCTGGCCTCTCTTTCTGATAATGGTGCTAAACCAAACGATACATCTTTCAAAAAGTTAACATAGATGCCACCTAATCCAAACATTATTAAATGTCCAAACTGAGGATCCTTACTAACACCAACTATCATTTCTTTTCCTTTTGGAGCTAGGGGATATATTTCAATACCATATATTTTTGCATGAGGAGCATAATGTTTTGCATTTTCAAGAATTTCTCTGAATTTTTGCTTTACTTCCTCAGCATTTTTTATATTTATTGCAATAGCACCTATATCAGATTTATGGAGAATTTGAGGTGAAGCTATTCTTAAAACAACAGGATATCCTAATTCATTCGCTATTTGAACAGCTTCACTTTCATTTTTTGCAAGCATTATTTTGGGTACAGGGATGCCATAAGCATGGACAATTTGAGCTGCTTCATTTCCTAATAATACTACTCGGCCGTCATTACGTACTCTTTCTATAATCTCCTTCACCTTTTCTTTATCTACATCATTAAAGACTACTGGTTTATCCACTGGTCTTTTTAAGTACTCTCCATATCTTGCTAATGCAGAAAGAGCGCGAACTGCATTATCTGGAAATTGATATGTCGGAACTTTGTTCTCTTTTAAGAACTTTATAGCTTCATCGACATCTGGACCACCCATAAATACCGCCAAAACAGGTTTTTCAGGATATTTCTCTTTGATTTCTATTATCTTCCTAGCTGTTTTCAATGGTTCAGTCATAGCTTGAGGGGTTAATAAGACTATTAATGAATCAACATTATCATCTGATAATGCAACATCCATTGCGTAGTAATATCTATCAGCCTTTGCATCGCCGATGACATCAATCGGGTTATAGATATTAGCCATTGGAGGAAGTTTCTCTTTTAATCTATTTATCGTTTCTGTTGAAAATTTAGCGAGTTTTAATCCTTCACGAACACAAGCATCAGTTGCCAATATTCCAGGACCACCAGCATTTGTAACTATTGCAACTCTTGGTCCTTTAGGAATTGGCTGGGTGCTGAATGCTGCAGCAAAGTCAAAAAGATCACTTACACTGCTTGCTGCAATAACCCCAGTTTGTCTAAATGCTGTTTCATATGCAACAAAGCTTCCTGCGAGAGCACCAGTATGGCTGCTAGCAGCTCGAGCTCCTTCTTCAGACACCCCTCCTTTAACTATAATGACAGGCTTCTTTTTTGTAATTTCAGGCATTAATTTAAGAAACTTCTCACCATCTTCTATAGACTCTATGTAAACAAGAATTACCTTAGTGTTGTCGTCTTTTGCAATTTCTTCCATAAAATCAATTTCATCTAAAACGGCCTTATTTCCTAAGCTAACAAACTTAGAAAATCCTATTTTCTCTTTTAGCGACCAATCTAAGATAGCAGTGCAGAGAGCTCCGCTTTGAGATATAAATGCTATATTTCCTTTGTAAGGCATGTTGCTTGCAAAGCTAGCATTTAGGGGGGTATATGTATCTATTGTACCAAGGCAGTTAGGTCCCTGTAAAGCAATATTGTATTTCTTTGCTATATTGACTACGAGTTTTTCAAGTTTTGCACCCTCTACACCAATCTCCTTAAAGCCAGCAGATATAACAATAGCAGCCTTAACACCTTTTTTACCACACTCTTCTAAAACTAGTGGGACTATTGAAGCTTTAACCGCTATTACGGCCAAGTCCACATCATCGGGAATATCAAGCACGGATTTATAAACCTTTAATCCAAGAATTTCTTCTGCCTTCGGATTTACAGGATAAATCTTCCCCTTATAACCATGATCTAAGAGATTTTTTACCACTGAATGACCTACTTTATATGGCTCACGAGCAGCACCTATAACCGCAACAGATTTTGGGACAAAGAGATATCTTATATTACTTTCCAACGTTACCACCATTTATAACAGTTAAAGTGAATCAGTACATGCATAATTCGATGATTATTTTAAATATTTTTTTGCTTCTTTTGTTGAAAAAAGGCACAAAAAATGAAGAAAATAATGTTAATTTTTTTCTTGTCATAAAAAATCTAAAGTTATTTCTGTTCTTTGTGATAATTATAATATCACAATAAAGCTTGTACAATTCCTCAGTTTGTTAACTATAAAGGATTTTTTTCCACTTCTAATCATCATTAGAGCGCACCCTTCAGCCCCTGACTACATCACCGCATAACACATTAC
>JAGGXT010000360.1 GCA_021162905.1 Candidatus Odinarchaeota archaeon
TAATATATTTCGGATAAAAATATAAACCTATATTAATTCGTATATGCGACATTATGTTTCATAAAAAATATTATCCCATGAAGTTAAATAATGATTTATCGCATAAAGTCCTGCTACCAATACATTTTTAAATAAATTGTAGTTAATTTGAATCCAAAATCTTAAAATAAAGGCGGTATTAATATGGAGTTCTGCCCAAAATGTGGAAGTTTGTTGGTACCTAAGAGGAATGCAAAAACAAAAGGCATAGTTCTAAGATGCCCAAGCTGCGGGTATGAGAAAAAAGCTGAAAAAAATATTGCTGAGAGATACCAAATAAAGGAAAGAATCGAACATAAGCCAAGTGAGTTGCCAGTCATAATTACAGAAGAAACTCTTGCAACAGCACCCACAGAGCATGTTGTTTGCCCTAAATGTGGTCATAATATGGCATATGTTATAGAGGTCCCAACAATCGATGAGGAACAAGACACTATAGTTACATTTTATAGATGTAAAAAGTGCGGATACTCCTGGCGCGAAGTATAACCAATAGATGTATTAAATTTATCATGACCTACAATTACCAATTAAAAAAATTTAAAAAATAGAAAAATGCTTATTCGGATGGTTGGGGAATCACTGGTATTCGTTTACGAGTAGGGAGCATGCGTTCTGTCTTTTCTTTACGGCGCATTTCAACGTACTCTGATGGTGTCATATATACTATTGCATGTTCTGGACAATTTTTCGCACACTGAGGATCACCACCACATAGGTCACAAGTATATGCGACATTTAATTCTGCGTTAAACAGCATAGCTCCAAAGGGACACACTGTGACGCATGTTTTACAACCAATGCATTTACTATTATCGATGTTAATAGCTTTGGTTTCAGGATCTGTTGTAATTGCCCCAGTAGGACAAACTTTCTCACAAACACTACATTGCCTGCATACTACTGGAAAATCAATGCCCTCAAGTTCCCATTTTACTATTCTGATCCTTGAAAGGTATGGATTGTAAACCTTTTCATGAAAGAATGAGCATGAGAGCTCACAAATTCTGCAACCGTTACATTTTTCAGCATCTACAAATAACATTTTTCGCTCCATATCTCTCACCACTACTTAACTAATCCAGCTTTTTTTGCCTCGTCAAGAATGTCAAGCTCTTTCAATTTCTCAATTTTAGGAATACCAGTTTCCCAATCCCATTGCCTTATTTCATAATACTCGGGAAGCATTTTATCAAGTTCAACAACTTGTCCCTTCGCAGGTCCTTCAGGAAGAGGTTCTTTCAAGAATCTCTCAGGCAATGTATCTTGTTCCTTGCCAATACCTTCTCTGAGATTAAACAGTCTTTCTATATTGAAAATGCGCTCCCCAATTAGCATTATTTCTTTTTCGGTCATATCCCAGCCGACCCCATATTTAATAAATAAAGCCAAATCTGCTGGCTTAACAGCATATGCAGAGAAACATGTATACTTACACATTTCAGCTGAATCAACGATAGCTGCAAAGTTTTCATGCCAATAGACCATGCGAGCCTTTCCTTCCCATGCATATGGATCTACAGTTTTTGGATTTCCAAACCATTCGATACCCTTTTCAGGAGGATACCCTAGTAACTCAAAATTCGGTAAAGCTGCTAAATGGTCAGCGCCTCTTGTTGCTGTTGCCCAACCTAATCCAAAGCCTTTTGCAGTTCTTACATCATAAGCTGGTGGTTCCATCCCTTTCACGTGTAATGCATATTTCTCAGCACCTTTACCAATTTTTTCAGCAGCTATCTTAGCCCCTTCAGCAAGTATATTTCCAAATCCTTCACGATAGGTTATCTTTTTTATCATTTCTATTAATGCATCACCATTGCCCCACACAAGTTCTATACCATCCGTATCTTCTTTTGTAAGAATACCTTTCTCATAGCATTCCATAGCAAATGCTATAGTATCACCAGTAGAAATTGTATCAAGCCCGTATCTATTACATAGTTCATTAGCATATATGATTACAGCTAAGTCTCCAATATCACACTTTGTCCCAAGGCAAACAATGCTTTCATACTCGGGCCCTCCTCCACCAGCACCCTTATACTTTCCACTTTTAACTTTTGCATAATTTCCACAATGTATCGGACAAGCAAAACAACCTTCACTTTTCACTCGATATTTTTCCTCAAAAGTCTCTGCAGAAACATTGTGAAATTTCTCAAAGACTCCAGTTTGGTTATTCCTCGTAGCTAATCCGCCACTAATATAAGCTAGGTCTACTAGAAACGGAGTCCCGTAATATGAAAGTGAGGGATATGCTGGATCGGCAAATATTCTTTTGAATGCATCTTGTATCGTCTCTTCAAATTTTTCGGGATCCGCAACTTCTACACCTTTTGTCCCTCTAACTGCAACAGCTTTGAGATTTTTAGAACCCATAACTGCGCCCATTCCTGTTCTCGCAGCAGCACGATATAAGTTATTGATAACAGCAGCATATCGAACCATATTTTCCCCTGCTGGACCTATGTATATTATTTGAATATTTTCATCGCCTATCTCTTCTTTAATCATTTTATCTGTTTCAAATGTATCACGACCCCATAAGTGGCTTGCATCACGAATCTCAACATGATCATCATCTATAAATAGATACACTGGTTTCTCTGATCTTCCGAAAAATATTATACTATCATATCCAGCGTATTTCATCTCTGGACCAAAGTGTCCCCCTGAATTAGCATAGCCAACTCCAAAGGTTAATGGGGACTTCGCAGAAATTGTAAATCTTCCAGAGGATGGTGCCCGTGTTCCATCAAGTGGCCCATTACTAATAGCAACTATATTTTCTGGACTGAAAGGATCTAAACCCTTTGGAACATAGTCGAAAAGAAACTTTGAGTTAAAACCACGGCCGCCAAGCCATTTTCTGGCGAATCCCTCTTTTAGTGTCTCCTTAACTATGCTTCCAGTTGTTAAATTAACTTTGAGTATTTTTCCAGCATAAGCTTTTAATGCCATATGAATCACTCTCTTGGAAACAATGGTTAATTATAAGCAAGTTAAAATAGTATATGAATATATTTACAATATTTTTTAAACTATGTGTTTTTCTAAAAAGTTTTAATAGGATATTAATAGGAGTATCTATGGTTATTAATTCCTTAGGCTGGTGTTTCCCTTGATGCCGATTCTGTATCTCGATTCAGATAAGTGCAATGGATGTTTAGAATGCATGCGCGCATGCAGCAAAACATACGAACACGAAGAAATTTTAGAGTTGGCTAGATTAAAAATAAAAAAGGATGAAAATGGTAGGTATACTATCCAATCTTGCAAGAATTGTGAAAATGCTCCATGTATAAAGGTATGTCCAGAAAATGCAATAATTAAGTTAAAGGATAGAATTATAATCTCTCCTACAAAATGTAATGGCTGCAAAAAATGTATACCAGCATGTCCATTTGGTGCTATTCAAATACATCCAACATCAAATAAAGCAATAAAATGCATTTATTGCGGAATTTGTGTAAAAGCATGCCCAGAAAATGCATTAAGTATAGTTATGCCAACAAAAGTATTTGAAGAAAAAGGAAAAAAATACGCATTAATGGTATCAAGTGCAAGAAAATGGCTATAGTCAGCATCCACCTGCTATAGGAGGCATTATAGCAATTAAGTCATTATCCTTTAATTTTGTTTTTAAACCATTTAATAGTTTTATATTTCGCCCATTTACAACAATTCTATAATAATCTTTAACTTTTTCATTTTTGTCCAATATCTCATTTGCTAATTCTTTACTATATTTTTGAATAAGGAAATTTAGAATATCCTCCACAGTTCCCCCTTCAGCTGTAAGTTCTCTTGCTCCAATGATTGCTCGAATCTTTGCTAGAGGTAAAATTCTAACTTTAGCCATGATACCCCTTGTATGATACTTTGTTAGTAAGTCATTAGAGAAGCTTTTTATCAATAAATATTTTACGCATATATATTTTGCTTTTTATCTGCGGTAACATCAGAAAATGGGTGATGCGCCAAATATATGATTCGCCA
>JAGGXT010000019.1 GCA_021162905.1 Candidatus Odinarchaeota archaeon
ACCACTACGCTATATCTTCATATATCCTTAGGTGAACCTATGGGTGCTGACCAAAAGCTATTCGAATATAAGGGTAAGTTCTATAAAACAATTATAATGAAAAGAAAAGGGGCGATAAAATGAACGATAAATTTTTAAGAGAAAAATATGGACTTAAAGAAAGTGTTATAGCGGACTTTAGTCGTGATAAGGCAGAAGAAGAAGACTTAAAATTTTGGACTAACAGAGAAAAGGAATTTAATGATTGGAAAGGAATCCTTGAAAAGTCTATTAAAATTCCTAAAAATTTTATTGTTTTTATTATCGGAAGTTATGGACGTGGAAAAACATTATCGCTTTTAAAAATTAAAGATGAAGCCGAAAAGAATTTTAAGGAAACTATATTTCCGGTTTACCTAAGTTTTAAAGGTGAAGAAAAGTCTAAACCAGGATCGGATTTCATTTTTAGAATCTTTAAATCTATCGATTTCGATAAATTAGTAAGAAACAGAAAACATAACGGGATAATAGAAGCAATTAACAAGATTCCTGAAAACTTTGATGAATCTAAAAACTTACTCAAAGCTATATACGGATATAGAAAGCAGTTATCTTTACAAAAGTCAGCGACAAAAGATGAAAAAGCTAAAATGGCGCTCTATTTTCTGAGGGGGGAGATAAAACCTACCGCCTCCCAGTTGAGAGAACTTGGAATTATGAGAAAGATTGAAAGCATAGATATTGCGAAAGAGTATCTTGCAGCAATATTATGTTTTATGAAAAATCTAGGATATAAGTCCTTTCTTCTCTCGATTGACGAATTTGAGTATTTGTTTAGTCTTGTATCTAAAAGCCAATATAGCATATACTTGGCTTTGCTAAGAGGACTTTATGATTTCCCAATAGGATTAGATATAACTTCAGATAAACTGGCAAACATGGTTCTCTTTATTGGAATTTCTGAAGATGGCTGGAATAAACTCCAGGAAATTGAGAAAAAAGAAATTTCAGAAGGTGGACCTACTCAACCATTAATGAGAAGAGTAGATCTTAAAACAACACTACTAAATTTTGATAGAGAAAATACAGAAGAGTTAATCAAGAAAGTATTGCATTATAACAGAGTAACTAAAAAATTTGAGAGAGATCCTTTAATTCCATTTACTAAGGATTTTGTAGATTATATTTACGAAGTAACTGAGGGGTTGCCTAGTGCTGTTAAAGTGAGATGTGCACAGGTATTAGATGCAGGCCTAGCAGACAGAGTCCCATTATTAACTAGAGAGTATGCGCAAAAGGTATTAGAAGAAAGAGGATTTTAATGCCGCCACTTCATATAACAAGCTGGTATCTGGCTTCGGCTTACGCCTACACCCAAATTCCCCATCGGGGAACTTCAGATACGCTTGGAACGTTAAGTGAGATGCCCAAGCCTGCCATAGAAATTGAAAAATATAAAAGTGTATATAAAATAGTACATAATGGTGTGAGAACATGACAAAGACTGATATAACCATCATAGGTGCAGGTCCTGGAGGATTGTTCGCTGCTATAGAAATAGTTGAAAAAGCAGATGATGAAATTAAATTATTGGTTATAGACAAGGGTAAACCTGCTCCTATAAGAAAGTGTAAGGCTCTAATTGAAAATTGTAAAAAGTGTAAAATTTGCGAGCTAATTTCAGGCGGTGGGGGTGCTGGGCTTTTTTCTGACGGAAAATTAATTTTTGATATTTATTCAGGTGGATATTTAGAAAAAATTATTCCATTTGATAAAAAAGAAGATATAGAAAAGCGGATAAAGGAAATTGTTGAAACTTTCACCCCCGAATATCTCTATAGAAATCCTTTTGTGCCAGAATATGTTAGTGATTGTCTGCAAAAACAAAAAAACTTGAAATTTAAACCCTATCCTGTTATACACATAAGTTCTAATAATTTAAAAGTCTTTTCCCAGCGATTAATCTCATATCTTCAAAAAAGAAATGTAAAATTTCTTTTCAATACAGAAGTGAAAGAGTTCCAATATGATATTTCTCCTAACAGATGGATTATTAAGATAACTAATGGTAAAAATTCTCAACAAATAATAAAATCTAAATACCTTATTGGTTCTGTCGGAAAAGAAGGAAATTTCTGGTTTACAGATTTAGTAAAAGAGTTAGGTGGAAGCGTTGAAAACAACGATGCTTATATGGGAGTAAGAATTGAAATTAGCAATTCTACGGCAAAAAAACTTTATGAGATTAGCTTTGATCCGAAATTTTGTTTTAAAGAAAATGATATCAAAATCAAAACTCACTGTTTTTGTAGACATGGTCAGGTACTTCTTTTGAAATATTTTGATTTACCTTTAGTCGGTGGGCATACTCCATATTTAGAAATTAATAAACAGTATTCACCAGAAAAATTTCCAAATTCTAATTTTGCAATACTTTACAGGGATAAAACAGTATGCACCAAAGAAAAAGCTTTGGATATTATGAGAAGAGTAAATCTAATTACTGGTGGAAAATTATTAGTCCAAAGACTTGAAGATTACATCAAAAATATTCCAACAACATACAAGAAATTAAGTGTTAATCGAATCAAACCGAGCAATTCCAATATAGTGCCTGGACAAATTTTGGACGAGTTTTTGCCTAGATTTAGAGAAATTTTTATCCAATTTTTAGAGCTATTAGATTCCTGTTTTCCGGGGATAATGAATCCTGATAATCTGCTATATTTCCCAGCTATTGAGTGGTGGATGAGAAGAGTTAATGTAAATGAAAATATGGAAGTGAAAAATCTTCCTAATCTTTATGCAATAGGTGATGGCAGTGGATGGACGCAAGGAATAGTGCAATCTGCTGCAACAGGGATCATTGCAGGGAGCGATATTGTGAGCAAATTAAGTAAAATGAAAATCAACGAGGTATATCTATGAGCGTGTTAAGTGATAAAGAAATAAAAGATTATTGTAAAAAGTATAAAATGATTGATCCTTTTGATGAAAATAGAGTGCAACCAGCAAGTTATGACTTATCAACAGGTGATAAGTATAGGTTTTCCAACGAGAAAAGAATAATAAAACTGGGTAAATGGAAAAAAAAGATAAAGATACCTCCTTATTCCATTTGTTATGTGCTAATTAAGGAAAAACTTAACATGCCAGAAGATGTCTGTGCACAAATTTTCCCTCGTCATGAGCTCGTAAAAAATGGATTACTTATATATCCACAACCATCAATAGATCCAGGGTTTAAAGGGAAGTTGTATGTTCTTATACATAATTTAACGAATGAAAATAGAACAATCAATAAAGATGAACATTTGATATCGCTTGTGTTCTATAAGTTGAGTGATAAATCTGAAAAACCATATGCCGGAAAATATCAAAACAAGGAAACACTGGAAGAACTAGGATTGGATTCTAAAAATGTGGATGTATATAGCTCCGCTCTCAAAGAAGTGTCGGAAAAAATAGAAACATGGAGAGAAGTGTTATTTTCTAAATATATACCTATTCTCCTCATACTTATGACTATTTTCCTGATGGTTTTAACTATACTGTTTGGATGGGGTGTTGGCAATTGAAATACTACAAACTTTGCCGAGATTTTTACGAAAGAAACACATTAACAGTAGCCAAAGAATTATTGGGAAAATATTTAATCCATAATTCTATAGATGGTATAACTGTTGGTAAAATTGTAGAGGTGGAAGCATATATTGGTCCCGATGATCCAGCATCGCATGCTTATAAGGGGCGTCGTACAAGTAGAACAGAAGCGCAATTTGGCCCAGGTGGATACGCATACATTTACCAAATCTATGGTAAAAATTTTTGCTTTAATGTTGTGACTCAAAAAATGGGGATGCCGGAAGTCGTGTTAATAAGAGCACTTGAACCTATTAAAGGTTTAGAACTTATGGCAAAAAGAAGAGGTTTTTCTCAATTAACAAACAAGATTATAAAAGAACTTACCAACGGTCCATCTAAATTATGTCAAGCAATGGGTATAGATAAATCATTGTATGGTATTAATTTATGTGGAGATGTGCTATTTATTGCCGAAACAAATCCAGACAAAACATTCGAAATTATTGCTACGCCACGTATAAATATAGATTATGCAGGCGATGCAAAACATTACAACTGGAGATTTTTGATCAAGAACAACAAGTTTGTTAGTAAGCCTGTATTAGAGGAGGAGAAAAAATGATTGGCGGGCTTGGGCACCCTGCGGTGCTTTGCACCTTGCCTTTGGGTCACTTAACAGGCGCATATTCGACTTCGCTAATGCTCCGTCCAAATTCCTCGCTTCACTCGGAACTTCGGATATGCCCAAACCGTTAGGCGATATTGCAGAAAGGTTTAAAAGGATGATTGAGATTATAAAAAATGTGAGTATGATTAAGGCATGAAGGAGATACGATATGGGAAAAGTGATTGAGAATATAAAAGTCATAAATATCTTTGAGCCTGAGA
>JAGGXT010000280.1 GCA_021162905.1 Candidatus Odinarchaeota archaeon
ACTTAAAGTAGGTTATATTGAATCTCTAATTCCTGGCTTAAGATATTTGAAAAACCTATTACAATTAAAATTTAAGGATGTAAAAGTAATAATGAGTGAGAAAAATGAAAAATATGAGATAATACATTTTGAGTGAAAAATTCTAAATTATACAACAAATCAAGACATTATTCATTTCTATTCGGTATTATTAATTTGCTGCGCGGATTGTCTAATTAAATCTTCTAATGTATCTGATTTGATCTTTTTAGAATCAAAATTTCTTACTAATGAAAGTAGTTTCAACTTTAGACTCTTTTTATCAAGAGGTAAACCAAAATATTCTGAAAAGTGTTTTGTTGTAACAAGAACCTTTGTTCGACCTTGTCTTTCTGCTGAGACAAATCCAAGTTCTATTAATTTAGAAATATGCTCATAAGCTTGAGTGCCTCTAATTTTCGCTATTGTTGATTGAAAAACTGGCTGTTTTATAGCTATTAAGGCTAATGTTTTAAGCTCTGCTACTGTAAGCAATGGTTGAGGAGATAATCGTTTAACATACTTTACTAAATGTGGTCGTAACTGCATTAAATATGTTGGTCCAGGAGAGATTACAATCTCGAGAAAATCATTTGATTTATCAAACTCTTTCTTAATAGCACGTACTATTTTATGTACCTCAGTAGATGGTAATCCAACAAGCTTTGATAATATGTCAACGGATAATGGTCTGCCAGATGCATAAAGCGCTGCTTTTATAATTTGTTCTGGATTTGGTTCGCTTATTGTTTGACGAGATTTTGATTCATTCACTCCCATTCACCAATTCTATATGAATTATAAGATCATCATCTTGATATAGATATATCTTACCAGCAAAATGAAGAGATAGCACTGCAAAGAATGTTCTTACAACTTCTAATTCATCAGGATCGTCGGAAAGCAAATCCACAAACCATACATCCTTAGTATTTTTGTTCATAAATAATGTTTTTATTTTTAGATAGATTTCATTTATAAAATCCTCCATATTAATAATGGCTCTCTCATCAAATAGCACATTTAGTTCTGAAAAGTCTTTTTTATCCTTTCTTATTTTTCTAACTATTCTTTCTTTCCCTACTCTTTTCACAAGTTCTCCTATATCTTGTTTAAATGTAATTACGAGATCCTCTAAACTCACAGTAGAAATTGTTGCGGTTAATGGCTGAGTAATCTTAGGAAACACAAGTTCTAATAACTCATCATCTATATCGAAAATTCTCTTACGGCTACCGCTGTTGACATAATTTAGTAATGTTTCAGACTGAATCCTAAGAATTACTGATGATGAATATACGGCTAGACCACCAATTCGAAAATTTATGTCGTCTTCTTCTATCATTCTTTGAAATAATTTAGTAAGTAAGTAGCATAAATCTATCTCAAATGGATCTAATTGCTTAATTGAAATAGGATTGAATAGTATATTTAGAGGGTTTTCACTCCAGTATGGAACTTTATTCACGAAGAACACCTCGTAATTCCTTTGCCATCTTGACACCATCTTTACCAAGCGGTAGGAAAATTACATTTGTAACACCATATCTTTGCGTTACGCCGATTAATGTATCAGCCTTTGCCATAGTCTGTTCTCGGAGAGTTATGACAATAATTTGAGAAAATTTTGAGAATTCCTTCAATAAACGAGCTACTCGATCTATATTTTGATTATCTAGCGCTGCATCAATCTCATCCAAAATGTAAAATGGGGCACTAAAATATTGTTGGAGAGCAAAAACTAATGCTAGCGCCGTTAAAGATTTTTCCCCACCTGACATCATTCCTATATGTGTCACATTCTTACCAGCGGGTTTAGCTTTTATAAATAAACCGCCATCAAGAGGCTTTTCTGGAAATTCAGGTTCAAGATAAGCTTCGCCACCAGGCGATAATATAGAAAAAATCTTTCGCATATTTTCATTAACTTTTGATAAAGTATCCATGAATACTTTAGTCCTCTCACGCTCTAATTTTTCCATAAACTCAATTATACTACGTTTTTCTTCAATTATTTTTGTCTCTTTCTCTTTAAGTTCATTATATCGCTTTAGCTGTTCCTCATACTGAGTGATTGCTTTATGATTAATTTCACCTAAAGCTTCAATTTGCGAGGAAATATATGCTATTTTGTTTTCTAAATCTTCAATGCTTAAACTAAACAAACCCTTTGGTATTTCAATATTATTAATTAGCTTTTCTTTTAACTCACTAATTTGCTTATTTATTATCTCTATTTTGCTATTTATTTTCCCATTCTTTATTGCGAATGACACGGTTCTATCTTTTAGGTTTTGTATTTTTGTGTCAATATCTTCTTTAAGCTTTTGATACTCATTTAGGTCATTTTCTAACTTTTCTGAGATATCTATTAGAGCTTGAATTTTTACTTCAGCAGACTTAACTTTGTTCTTTAATTCCTCTATTTCTTTATGAAGATCTGGGAGCAATTTTTCTCTTTTTTCTATTAACTCTCTTAAGTGACCATTTCTAGCTTCAATTTCGTTAATTTTATTTTCTAAAGATCTTTTGCGCTCCTCAGTTTGTGCAATCTTAATGTTTATAGTGTTCAGCTCTGATAATACTTTACTTATTTCTTGCCTTAGATTTTCAAGTCTAATATTCAAATTATCTAAATCTGCCATGTTTGACTCTTTCCATAGTTTTTCATATTCACTCTTAAGATTGTTGTATTCTATTTGATTTTCATCAATAATTTGATTTAAAGCAGATATTTCATTTTCAGTTAATTTTATCTTTTTAGAAAGATCTTGTATTCTATCGTTAAGTTGATTTATAGACTTTTGAATATCATTAATTCTATTATTATAGTTATTTATTTTAGTTTCTAAAGGTCGAATGGATAAGAGTGTTTCATTAATACCAGCTGTTAAAGTATTAATCTCCTTTTGTAAGCTATTCCTTGATTCACTTAAAGTTTTAAGTTCAGATTCAATAATGTCAAGCTGTTTTGATATTTCTTCTATCTCTCTTTTAGATATTGACGTGAACAACTTATGACTATCTCTCCTTAGACTACCTCCAGAAATTAAACCATTCGGCTCTATAATGTCACCGTCTATGGTCACTTTACGCCAGTTATTGCCTATCAGACTTTTAGCTATGTTAATATCGCGAACAACTAAAACGTTCCCTAAAAGGAATCTAACTGCATTCTCATATTTTTTGTCATATTCTATTAAATCAATAGCATTTCCTTCAATCCCATCTATCTGAGGAGACACTGATTGTGAGATATGAGATTTTATTATACTTAGGGGGATAAATGTGGCAGTACCAATTTTATTTTCTTTAAGATATGTTATACAGGAGATTGCGACATCCTCGTCCCTAACTATAATATAATTTAACTTACCGCCTAATGCGGCACTTATGGCACGCATATACTTCTCAGGAACGGAAATTATTTCATTTATAGTGCCTACTATTCCAGATATTTTACCCTCATCTCTAAGTCTAAGAATCTCTTTAACAGCTTTTCTCTTTGATAAGTAACGTTTACGCAATTGCATAATCGTAGCTTTCTCTGCATTGTACTGATTTGTTTTATTAGTAAGAGATTTGTAGAGATTTTCGAGATTTTTCAGTTTTTCGTCTAATTTAACTAATTGTTCATTCTTCTTATTTAATTCCATAATCATATTCTGCCTTTTTAAAATTAAATTTTTGAGTTCTTTTTCATCCGACTCCCTTTTTAAT
>JAGGXT010000369.1 GCA_021162905.1 Candidatus Odinarchaeota archaeon
ATATTATAAAATAAAATACATAAATTTTAATAAATCTACTCTACTGTATAAGAATAATTTATCATTTAAGACGATGTAAAAAATAAAAAATTCTCTGAGCATAAAGAATTTAAATTCAAATATACAAAATTATTTTTCAGTAATAAAATAAGATGTCGTCGTTATTAGTGAAAACTGCATCTATATAAAGATAGCAATTGTTGGTGATAGTCAATAATGGGTGATATTTTATGCAGATAGCTAATCTCATATTCAAATTGGTTCTCATAGGGGATGGCGGGGTTGGAAAGACCTCCCTAAAAAATAGATTTTTGTTTAACCAATTTACTACTAACTATAGTATGACCATAGGTGCAGATTTCGCTACAAAGAATGTAGTTCTTAGTTTTCCAGAGAGAGATAAGACCTACAAAATAAAGTACCTAATAAGTGATTTGGCTGGGCAAGATAGGTTTGAATCTGTACGTGCACTCTTTTATAGTGGAGCTAAAGGAGCTCTTGCAGTTTTTGATTTAACAAGGCGAGAATCATTATATAACCTGGAAAAATGGATTAAAGAACTTATTACAAACGCTGGAAGAGTGCCTTTTATAGTAATAGGAAATAAAGCTGATTTATGCGGCGATTCTGGATTTGATTGCGTACGTAATCTTGAGATTGCTACTTTTTTAGGAGAGCTTGAAGAAAAATACGATTTTAGAATAAGATTTATAAAAACGAGTGCAAAGTACGGGACAAATGTCGCTAGGGCTTTTGAAATAATTGGAAAATTGATAGTCGAAGAGCACATAAAAGTGGGTCTTCTTCAATAGTTTATACCGACCTTATCTCTGTTCTTTATTTTTTATCTCGTCCAGAAGGAATTGGATGACTACACGCACTCCAGCGCCAGTAGCCCCTTTTGGAATATAAGCTCTTTCTTTATCTACAAAGGCCGTCCCAGCAATATCTAAATGTGCCCAAGAGATATCATTAGTTATAAATTTACTTAGAAATGCAGCAGCTGTAATTGCACCTGCTGGTTTTCCGCCAACATTTTTAATGTCAGCAAAATCGCTTTTTATTTGCTCATAATACTCCGGCCAGAGTGGTAATCTCCAGACACGATCCCCGCTTTTCTCTCCGGCCTTAATTATTTTCTCAGCTAGTGAATCATCCTTTGTGAATAAACCAGATGCGTAATGTCCCAGCGCAACAACACATGCACCAGTTAATGTTGCTAAGTCTACTATTGCTCTTGGTTTATAGTTCTTTGAAACATATCCTAAAGCATCTGCAAGAATTAATCTACCTTCGGCGTCTGTATTGACTATCTCGACTGTAATCCCTGTGTAAGATCTCATGATATCTCCTGGCTTTGTGGCTGAGCCACTTGGCATATTCTCAGTAGCTGGAATAACTCCTACAAGCCTTATAGGTAGTTTAAGTTCAGCTGCTGCTTTCATGATGCCAAGTACGGCTGCAGCTCCGCACATATCATATTTCATGCTTTCCATACCTTCTGATGGTTTTAAGGAAAGCCCTCCACTGTCAAAAGTAATTCCCTTGCCAATTATGGCATATAATGGCAAATCTTCTCTATTCATATTGTATTCCAGGATTATAAATTTCGCTGGCTCATTGCTTCCCTTTGCAACAGCATAAAAAAGATTCATACCCATCTTTACTGAATCATCTAAGCTGAAAATTTTAACATTTATATCATCATATTCCTCACTAAGTTTTTGAGCCTCGCTAGCCAATCTACTTGGTGTCATTACATTTGCTGGTTGATTCCCTAAGTCCCTAACATAATTAACAACATTTGCTATAACTTCTCCAACTTTTTTACCCTCATCAGCCTTTTTGATTTTAGAGTTATCACTCCACATTAATTTGACAGTTTCAATTTTCCTATTTTTCTCCTTTTCCTCGGTTTTATATATTTTAAAGTCATAAAAGCCCATTATTGTTCCTTCAACAAAGGATCTCGCCAGAGTCTTTTCGTCTAAATTAACAAATTCTGGCATCATAGCTACATATTCTTGTATAGCTATCTTTTTTATTGCTTTTACTAAATATGCAGCAGCTTTTCTAATTGTGTCGTGATTAAAATCCTCTTCTTTTCCCATACCAACCATTATTAATCGTTCTGCTTTGAGTTTTCCTAATGTTGGTATAATATATGTTTCCTCTTCTTCTCCACGGAACTCTTTATTTTCTAAAAGATTATTAATTAATCCATCAAGAGCTTGATCAATGGGTTTAAACGAAACATCTAACGGTTTTCCTTGGAATAAAAAGATTGCTAATGCCTTTGTTTTTACTTCTAGAGGAGATGATACAATATTTTCAAAAATCACTCCAAAAACCTCCTGTTGACATACAATATCCTTTTTCAATAAATTATAATTAAAATAACCCTTATCATCATTATCTTGAGAATTTTATATATTAGAAAATTCCAAGGCTATTCATGAACACTTTAGCACGTTGCAAACCACTTATAGATTTAACCTCTAAAATTATGGGGCCTCCATAATTATATTTTTTTAAAACATCAACTAATTCATGAAAGTTGATATTTCCACTTCCTGGAACTAAGTGCTCATCACTCTCTCCATGATTATCATGAATGTGTAAATTAACAATATACATGTGTGTCTTCTTGAAGTAACTAACTACATCATTGCCTACGGTAAATGCATGACCAACATCATACGTAATTTTAAGCCACTTAGAACTAAGGCCCTCTACAAAATATAAATGGTCTTCAGGCGTCCATATAATTTGGTGATTTTTCGATTTTTGTTTATTTTCTAATCCTATTATAACAGAGTATTCAGACGCAACTTTGATAATTTCAAATAAGCTATCTTTTAGGGCGGCACGGGCATTTTCCAAGTAGTATGACGGACTATAATCCGATGGCAGATTTCCTGGATGTAGAGTTACAATTTTAGCACCTATATCATGAGCGAACTTTATAGAGTCTATCACTGATTCAATAGATGCTTTTCTTACCTTCGAATTCAAGCTGGAAATGTTTACATCATAGTAAGGTGCATGAACTATTGGTTTTACTTTGAAAGTCTCAAGAAGTTGTTTTATCCTAATTCTAAATTTCTCATTAGGAATTAACGTAGTTAGAGGATAATCTGTTTTTATCTCAATATAGGAGAAACCCATTTGCGCAGCCGCGGCTATAAAGTCATAAATTTTGTATACGGGATCTACCCAAGTAGTCATTCCAAGTTGTCCCATTACCAGCACCACGCTATCTTATTGTAATAGAACTATTATAATGTTTCATAACGTAAAGATAATTAAATAATCTAAATAATCTTTGTGATTATTTAATTTTGTAAAGGACAAAATCATGACCCATATATGAAATCTTAATAATTTTCTTATTTTCCAAGAGGGACTCTATTGTTTTCTCTGGATCTACACCACTTTTAGATAGAAAATCGTATGCGTAATCAAGTCGCATGGGGTGAACTGATATTATTGCTAGAAATCCTTGTACTGGGTCATCAGATATGCTTTCAAATGATGGCCCTTCATATCCTGTTAACAATTCCACACGTTCACCTAAAAGATTTATAAACTTATTATATGCAATTAGGATAGCTCTCTCATCTGCAGGTTTGACCCATTTTTCTGCTGGTGGCCTTGTTGGTATGGCAATATACGCTTTATATGGCTTTAATTTTGCAATGAAATTAGCAATATTCTCAATTTCTTCTTCATTATCATTTAATCCATGAACAAACATAGATTCTACTAATAATTTTCCTCTAAAGTTTCTCGCAAACCCAACGATTCCTTCCAAGATTCTACTAAGCTCTAATTTAGGATGAGGTCTATTAATTCGTTTAAACACAGATTCTGTAATAGCGTCAACCTTTATAGAAACCGTATCAGCATGATATAGGTCATTGCGGACATCTTCTCTAAACAGAAGAGAACCGTTAGTAATAACCGCAACTTTTATCGGCGTGTTTTCTTTTATACTAATAATTTCTTTACCTATATTTATATCTAAAGTTGGTTCCCCATCTGGAACAAACGTGATATAATCTATATTATTCTCTCCAAAGTTTTTTACGCCTCTGATAACCTCGTTAACTATATCATTCCATGGATAATATGTTTCACGTTCTATTGTCATATATGGCGTTTTTCCTATCTGGCAGTACACACAAGCATACGTGCAATGCTTGTAAGGTATGTTATTTATCCCTAGTGATCTTCCTAATCTTCTTGAAGGCACAGGGCCGAAGATGTACTTTGACG
>JAGGXT010000115.1 GCA_021162905.1 Candidatus Odinarchaeota archaeon
TAAGATGTAAGTTTGAATCCTTTGAAAAAAGTATTCCTCCGTAACTAGTAATAAGACTGCCCACATCTATCGTCTTAATTTCGGCAAAATCATGATTCCAGTCATCGACTATTCTAAGATATAATTCATTAGTACCGATTGTTTTATTGTACAAGAAAACAATTTCTGAGTAGCTATCGCTATCAATATTTCCTGCAGATACCTCAATGTATTCTTCCTCTGGATCAGATCGAGTGAAGGTATGTAATATATTGCCGTTGGTACCGTTAATAATAATCGGTATATTATACTCATTTGGTACAATAAAATCCTCTGTCCCATCAAATCCATAATCTATAGATGCACCAAATCCCTGAGTACCTAAATGCAGATCCCAGTGTCTTTCCTCTTCAGGTGTAGTTGAATCGTTTTTAAATACCAAAATCCTGTTACGATAATACTTTACGTCATTAATATAGATAGGTAGGTCCAAAGTATAAGAAAGCTCCTTGTAAACCAGATATCCAAACATCGTCCGAACTCAGAGGATGCTTATATTCTTCTGATCGTGCTCTAGGTTGTATTGATGCGCCGAATGGAGCAACTCCACGAACAACTCTTTTTCCTGATGGGTATACGTCTATGACACGATAAAATCCTGCTTGTAAAGTATCTAAGGATCTATTTTCGCTTCTATTTGGCAATTCAAAAGTAGTTTCCATATTACCATTTGTTTTACTAGTAAAAGAGAGATTTTGTAAGGGCCCTTGTGCAGGATCGACTGCAAAAGTCAATGAACTAGACAAGAACAACATGGCGATAATAAATAGAGATACATATTTCTTCAATTCATCCACCACGTTGTTCAATATAACTAATGTAATCTAAAATTCTTTTATAAATATTCCTAAATTAATTTATATCATCATGTTCTTTTATATTATTTTTAGAATCGGACAAAAAGTAGTTTATCAATTATATACGATTTTGATCCGTTTATTCTCGAAATGATCGTAAAGTAAAAGCTTATTAATAGATAATCCAATTGTATCTCATGCATAAAAGTCGTACATAAATTACCAGTGAGGGCTTTATAATGGAAATAGGCTTTTTAGAATTCGCTAAAGTTACTGTTCTTGTCGAAAATACTGTCTATAAACGTGACTTACTTGCTGAGCATGGTCTTTCGCTTTTTATAGAAGTTGTTACAGAGAAGAATGATAAATTTATGTTTCTTTTTGATGCCGGCCAGACTGCAGTTCCAATAATTAATAATGTTCGTTCCCTAGAAATTCCGCTGGAGAAAAACGAATATATAGTTATTAGTCATGGTCATTATGATCATACTGGTGGTTTAACAGCAGTTTTGGAGCATATACCGCATACAGTTAAAGTGATAGGTCATGAATATATGTTTGAGGACAAGATATATCGTGAAAAGTCTGGAAAAATTCGTGAAATTGGTGTTCCTTTCAAGAAGGAAGATTTTGATAAAATGAATGCACGTTTTATTCCCATTAGGGAACCTATGATTTTAACTGAGGGCGTAGGCCTTATAACCGAAATACCCGTTAGATACTCTTTTGAAGTAAATCCAAAATTTATTACAATACTTAAAAATGGTAAGGAAGTCCCCACGCACATAGAAGATATAGCTTTGATCTTAAATTTAAAGAAAAGAGGGGCCTTAGTAATTACTGGATGCGGGCATGCTGGCATTTTAAATACAATATACTATGCAAAGGAGGTTTTCAATCTTAAAAGAATATATGGCATTATGGGCGGCTTTCACATGATAAGTGCCAACAAACGTAGAATCGATACAACAATCTCAGAACTTGAGAAAAATGAAATTTCTGTAATTTATCCAATGCATTGCACAGGGCTTGATACGATTAGAGCTTTGAAAGATAAATATAGAAAAGGAAAAGTAGTTGATAGTAGTGTGGGTTCGGTTATTGAGTACAAATAATGAATGGTGATGAGGATTGTTAATCGAGGTTCATGTTATACCCAACGCAAAGAAGCCAGCTGTAAAGAAAAATGATAATACATATACTGTTTGGGTAAATGCTCCACCAGTTGGTGGAAAGGCAAATAAAAGGTTAATTGAAATACTTTCTGAGTTTTTTAATGTGAAGAAATCAGCAATAAGAATAATTAGGGGGGAGAAAGGTCGAAATAAAATAATAGAAATTCTTAAGGATTGATATTTTACTCTTTGTGAATTAGAATATGCCGATGAGAGTAACTCCGAAGAATGTAGCTGTTATATAGTTTAGGATTTCTATGAATATGACTACTATGAGCGAGATCCATATTGCTTTTTCCCAGCTGACAAGTTGGTCTTTCGTAGGCTTTAGTAGATATCGAATTAAGTAAATCAGTGCGACAAAAACGATGTATGGGGAAACTCCACTGAGGAAAAACATACTAGCTATAGCTCCGACTATTGGTAGTAAGAAAATAGCCAGCACTGCAACTATGAATAAGTTTATGAGATATTTTGCTGTTATCGTTTTCCTTCCAGTAATTATAAGAGCTGCAAGATAAAGAACTATCATCACTAAGATTATATCTATTATTAGTAAAACAAGTTGGTCTAGTGTCATATTATCACCACAAAGGTACTAATATAAAAATAGATGTAATGAAATAGAGATAAATTTTTTCCTTATTGCCGCATCTTATAAGATACGTAAGCTAATGCCATAAGTATTATAACCACTCCAGCTAATACTAGTGGATTCCTTAATATTGGTGGTAGCATATCCAATATTGACTCCTCCCCAAGTTTAATTTCATCACCACTTGCCTCGTACCCTGTCCCCTCTATTGCAATTTGTTGATCTGGGTCAACTATGTATGTTCTTGTGATATTAAACATTGGATTATCGACATGTTCTA
>JAGGXT010000357.1 GCA_021162905.1 Candidatus Odinarchaeota archaeon
AGTATATGCGCTTTTGCTTGATAATTTTGCATTTATAAGTATTTCTATAGAAATCTTATTAAAAATATTCTTCAAATGAAAAATCTAAGTATTTTATCAGACTTGTTCTTACAAAATATTAAGATAAGGTTATATTAAAAGTTTGTTATATCAAAATAAATAATATATTCCTACTTTGTTTCTTTTAACTTAATTCATAAAATATCAAGTTGTTTTTAAAAGCAATATCTCTGTTAACGACTACTTTTCACAAAGAGCCTCTATGAAAATCTATATAAGTTAAGCCTTCAAAATAATTAACTCATCAAATTAAAAACAAGGTTGATACTATGTATTGGGATTATATTCAATTAGTGAACAAAAATATCTCAGGAGAAATTGCTAAAGAAAATATTATGAAAATATCTCAATATCATAGGATACAAGCTTCTAAATGGTTTCATGATGCAATAACGTTCTTAGTCGAGGAAATAAAGAAAATTGGTCTTTCGCCTGAGGTACATAAATTTAAAGCTGATGGTGAAATCAAATATTTTGAGCATAAATCGCCGATTGGATGGCATGCCGAATTTGCTAGGCTTGAGATGATAGAACCTAAGTATCAAAAGCTAGCTGATTTTTTGGAGGTCCCATCATCATTAATAGTTCATAGCAAATCAACTCCAGAAAAAGGCGTAACTACTGAAGTTATATATGTTGGGAAAGGCAATAAAAATTCGGATTATGAAAATAAAGACGTTTCTGGTAAGATCGTGTTGGCATACGGGCGACCATTTGATGTTCATTATCACGCAGTTGAAAAGCGCGGAGCTGTGGGTATAATTCTTTTTAATAAGAACATTAAGAATCCAGAAGCATATCCATATCTTGGATTCTGGCCTTCGAAATCTGAGATTGATAAAATCACGTTCGGATTTACTTTACCGTATAAGAAGGCTATGCAGATAATTAGTATGCTTGAAGATGGTAAGAAGGTTGTTGTAAAAGCTCAAGTTAAGTCTGAGTTTTTTGAAAGCAACCTAGAGGTTGTTACAGTAACAGTAAGTGGTACCGACCTAAAAGATGAGGAAGTGCTATTGATCTCACATATATGTCATCCAAAACCCGGAGCTAATGATAATGCTTCTGGAAGCGGTTTACTTATAGAAATATTGCGTGTTCTTAAAGAGCTACTAGATTCTAAAAGGATATCTCTTAGGAGAACAATCAGATTCATGTGGGTACCAGAATTTTATGGTACATTTGCGTTCTTATATTCACATCCAGAGATTGCAGAGCGAATAAAATTTGGAATAAACCTAGACATGGTTGGCGAAGATCAAGAAAAAACCAAGTCTGTATTAACAATAGTAGATCCACCATTATCAAATTACTCCTTTATATCCTCAGCAATGGAGTACTTTATCTCAACAGTATCCGAAATGGGATTTGAACAGTTTGGCGGTTTAGACTTTTTGCCTAAAATTAAATATAAGCGCACAAAATACATAGGGGGTAGCGATCATGCGGTCTTTGTTGATTCAACCTACGGTATTCCGTTCACGGCATTAATCCAATGGCCAGACATCTTTTACCACTCAAGTAGCGATGATATTTCAAAAGTATCTCCAAATGTCCTTAAAATTATAGGGACTGCTGCACTATCCCTAGCGTTATCTCTTGCAAATCCCTCAGTCATAGACGCTTATCTATTTGCAAATAGATTATATGTGGATATAATCCTAAAAATTGCTGAATACGAAAGACGATGTATCTCTGCAATTGAAAAATTTGATAATAAAAACGCTAAAGCTACGCTTAAAGCACTTTTGTATATTTTTCAAGAGCTGACTCAACTATATAACCAAGCATTTAATACAATCAGAGAATACACTAAAAATAATAGCGTAATTGATAGTATAATAAAAGCATACCTTGATCAGATTGAAAGAACTATCAAAGCTACTGAAAGTAAAATACACGAATTTGCAAAGCAGAAAAACATTGATTTAAGCTCTCTGACAATGACCGAAATTGAAAAAGATGCAAATAAAATTATTATTAAACGGAACTTTAAATCTCTCTTCCCCTATAGAGATTTCATCAGGAAATTATCGGAAGAGAGACGCGAGTGGTATACAAAAAAGATGGAGGAGTCTCCATATCTTCGTTCATTACTTGAAGAGCTATTTAATTTTGCAAATGGAAAATGGAGTTTTTACCAGATATATAGCTTGCTAGTTGCAGAATATAGATCCTTTGAGTTAAAAGATTTATTAGAGATTACAAAAGACTTGGAGAAAACAGGCTATGTATCCTTCCTTTCTGCTTAGAAAGTATATCTATTATCTATTTATTTTCTCTGTTATCCAGCACGGCCTTAATAAAAGCTACATAAATAGGACTGGGTCTTAAAGGTCTTGATTTGTACTCTGGATGGAACTGTACGCCAACGGCCCAAAAATCTTTCAATTCAATAGCGTTAATAATTCTATTCCTCTCGTCTACCGCTGAAACAATCAATCCCTTTTCTTCAGCCATTTTAGCATACTCTGGAATAATATGATATCTATGCCTAAATCTTTCCACTATAACTTTCTCCTTATATGCGTCAAACAGTTTCGTATTAGGCTTAATATAAATTTTATGACCCCCTAATCGCATAGTTCCTCCTTTCTCTACAATTTTTTTCTGTTCTGGAAGTAAATCTACAACGGGATAAGGGGTTTCTGGATCTATCTCCGTGCTATTTGCGTTTCTTAAATTTAAATAGTTTCGACAGAATGCTATGAACATAATTTGAGCGCCAAAACATATTCCGAGAATTGGCTTTTTAATTTTCATAGCATAAGTGGCTGCCTTTATCATTCCCTCAACTCCACGTTTTCCAAAACCTGGTGTGAGTAAAACACCATCAATGTTATCTATTTCACTAAGCATTTTGTCATCGTCTTCTATTTTTTCAGAATCTATAAATCTTAATTCAATACCAGCATTATTTGCATAACCTGCATGCTTCAGCGCCTCATTTATACTGATGTAACTATCTTTGATTGTAACGTATTTCCCTACTAATCCAATGACGGCTTTGACTTTTAATTGCTTTATTCTATCAATGAACGCTTTCCATTCCTTGTAATTGCTTTGCCTCCTCTCCAGTTTTAAATATTCAACTATTATATCTCCAAGACCCTGCTTTTCAAAAATTAGCGGCATCTCATATATGATATTAACATCAGGATTTGAGATTACTGCTCTTTTTTCAACGTTAGAGAATAAGCTTATTTTTGCTCTGGACTCGCTATCTATATATCGTTCCGCTCTACAAATGATTATATCTGGCTGCAACCCAGCACCTTGTAAGAATCTCACACTGTGCTGAGTGGGTTTTGTTTTAAACTGCCCAACTGTCTTCAAAAATGGAACATAAGTTACATGTATAAGAATAGCATTTTCTTTTCCAATTTCTAAAATAAACTGCCTTATGGCTTCTAAAAATGGCATCGACTCGATATCGCCTACTGTACCCCCAACTTCTACAATAAGTATATCTGGATTATTATAAGTAGCAACGTTCTTAATTCTTCTTTTTATCTCCCCAACTATATGTGGTATAATCTGTATAGTTTTTCCAAGATACTCACCAACTCTCTCCTTTAATATCACACTTAAGTATATCTGTCCACTTGTGACATTGTTCATTGGATGTAAATTTTGATCCAAGAATCTTTCATATGTGCCAAAATCTTGGTCTATTTCACAAATTCTAAATGTGGAGTTCCCTACAGGAGTGAAGTTCCAGACTTGCTCAGTCACGAAAACTTCGCCATGTTCAATCGGATTCATAGTTCCAGCGTCAACGTTAAAATATGGATCTATTTTCATCATATCTATTTTATATCCTCTAAATTGTAACAACTTAGCGATAGAAGCCGCAGTAATACCCTTACCTAATCCGCTCATAACTCCTCCAGTAATAAAAATAAACTTAACCATAGCAATCCACTTGTTTTTTAAAAATTTGGATTCATAGAATTTAAACTTTTCACATCATTTTTAATCATCATAAAAGCTTTATATTATGACATGACTAATAATTTAAAGTATATATGCGTCCTCTAATGTGGGATTTATGTTATTATAACAAGTTTTGGGACGCACTTTATTAAAGTATGAGATGGTGTCCAGTCATTGGAGATGGGGGTAATGGGTAGAAAATGGCTATTACTTAGCACGTCTTTCCTATTATTTTGCCTTATAGTGTCATCATTAAGTAGCCAAAGCTTTGTTGAAGTCCCCTTAAATGATAAAATAATAGAAACTTCTAAAGAAACAGAGAATAATAATCCACAATTGTCAAATCGAAATACTGAAGCTACATCGTGGTGGAATAAGTCATTTGAATATAGAGTAAAAATCTCTATAACTGAAAGAGCAAATCTGAGCATTACACTATTCCCAATAAATGTATATCTTGAATTCAAGGAGAATCACGCTCACAAGGATAGCATAAGAGTCCTATTCTGGGATGGTAATAATTGGATAGGCCCGCTTGTTTCTCAGGTTTGGAATAAAACTTTCTATGATGATGGAATCCATTTGAAATCGGCCACAGTAACTTTTCTTGTGAATTTAACAGAGTATGAAACCGTTAACTATTACATTTATTACTCGAAATATGATAGAGGGGCGGTCTCATTCACTCCAATGGTTCAAGGGTATGAAGATGAAAGCATAGATAACGATTATTGGTTTCAAGGAAAATATTACAAAGTATATACAAACCACCTTCGTAATGGAAAAATAGAAAAACTTTGGCATCTAATAACCAATAATGAAATAGGGAACCCCGGATCACCTGGAAATACATATTTTCCTACACATTATGACCCGTATAGTACCGCGCTAGGCAATACGTACGGCGCTGCAATAAATGTAGAAGGTATTACTGAAAGCGGACCTATTTTCATTAAGTACCATACAACTGCTCAATTTTCTGGAAGTTACGACGATAAAGCTGAAATCACATATACATTTTATTGGTTCGGTTGGGTTGTCGAAGTTAATAGTTCATGCAATGATGACGTAGATTGGAGCTATTTCTATTCTATCTGGTGGATGTTCGATCCTGGCGTCATGCCATCTCTCTATATATTTCGTGAACCCAATGACGAGGAAATATATGAAAACTTCGCTACTGGTACTTGGAATAGAGTATATAAATATGGAAATGTAACTAGGGTTGCATTTTATGATACAAATGATGGTGAAGGAGTTGGATACGGCGAAATAGATGTTCAAGCTTACAGGTTTACATCTTACGCTCGTTTTCACTACATCTATTATTACTATTACACCTATCAATATTGGTATAAGCGTTATAATGAAGTAGCGAATGATGCTGGTAGCTGGGAATACGAAAAATATGTTATGGTTGTATGGAATGCTACAGAAGGTTTAGATCCATTCAAAAAAATGACAATAGAGTTTCAGAATAATCCAGAAATAGAAATTGGAGAAGAGAGAATAATATTCCAGCTTAAAGTCAATGTTTTTGACGGTAATAATAATCCAGTGCCTGGTGCTAATGTATATGTCTTCTCGGGAGACCAACTAATTCAAAGTGGTATTACACAGTCTAATGGTTATATAATACTTCCGATTGATCAAGAGGGAACCTACGATATATTAGTGAACTATACTACTTCATATCAGCAAAATGACGAATATATGACGGTTTCAGCAGAATCTCAGGCTGTGGTTGAGTACCCCGATGATGTTTTCCAGACCGTATCAAAAGATATATTTCTTCCAATGGGAACTTTAAATATTACTGTTATTGACCTACTTGGCAGGGACCTTGCCTCTGATGCAATAATTGAAATTTATAATGGAGGTTATGAAATAACTGGTGGTCCTAGAACAACAACTAATGGACAAATCATTCTACCATTCTTTCCTCATGGAGAATATACTATTTATACCAGCTACCAGCCTCTCGAAAGAAGTGTTGAATTCTGGATATTCAGAATTACGGAAACTCAAATAGATTTCTCCTTTACTCAAAGTGAATTCATAATTACTCAACCTATTGGTGATTTGCTTATAAAAGTCAACGCATATGACGGCCACGGTATTCATGATATTTCTCTTCTTTTAAGTAATGCCTCTAATGTAAAGGGTGTTAAATATCATTCAATATCGACAAACGCAACAGGCTATGCATATCTTTATAGAATAGAAAACGCTACCTGGAATCTACATATTTCTGCCACAGATTCTTATAATCAGCCTTTAGATAGGGATATAACAATATTTAGACTTAATAATACACTATCTGAATCAACATTGTCAGTAATATTACCACTAACAAGACTTAACATATTGGTAACTGTGGGTGGCGAGAATTATGAAGGGGCAACCATAGAGGTAAGAAAAGAGGGTTCTTCTAACATTCTTACAAGCGGAACGACTAATGCATCTGGTCAAATTACATTTTCCTTAATCTTGGAAGGAAAATATAACGTTACGGCAATAGTTTACATTTCGAAAAACTTGAGTATTGTATATGCGTCTAATAACTACAGTGCAGTGTTTGAATTTAAATTCCCCGGTTTCACATACTCTGAAAAGGACTCTGTAATGGTAAATGGAAACTCGACAAATGTCTTTTTCTACTACTACAACGATAATATTACAATAAAAGTTAATTACTACAACAGAACTGGTTTATCCACAAACCCAATCGATATACCAATAAGTGGTTCTGAGAATATTACAATATGGATATATCTTGGAAATAACTTAGTGCATCATATTACAAAGGGGAGCAGTCTTGGTAACATTATAATTGAAGAGTTAAATAATGGAACATATTACCTACATATTAGTACCAGTTTATTGAAGTTGAATGCCTCTGCACTATATTATACGATCAAGGTAATTATCTATAATAAAACATACAACTCACCTACGCCTATTTCCTATCTTCTTAAAGTCGCATCTGTAGATGCTGATGCTTATGTAAGTAAAGGCACGATTACTGTTGAATGGTCCAAGAAAACATCCTTAACGCTCTACTATAATGACACAATTCATAATTTACCAATACCAGATGCAAATGTAACATATGTGATAACAAATATAGAGCAAACATACTACTATAAAAATACCTTCGATTATGATCCCAATAATAAGTCTTACGTATTAAATTTAGATACTGACGTAATAAATGCAATCCCAGATACCTACACCATCACAATATATGTGAATAAGATAAATTACCAGAGCCATGTATTTTATGTCTCACTGAAAGTTGATGAAATACAAACAAAATTGAAAGTCACCGCCTTTCCGTCTAATTCAGTGAGCTGGATGCAAGAATATAGGATAATTGCAATGTATACGTATTCTAATGGAACAGCTATAACAAATGCTGAAGTTTCTATGAAAATAGATGGTTCGGTATATGAATTAAACTGGAACGGCACCCACTATGTATCTGGTACATTTAATAGCTCCGTATTAATTCCTGGAGAGTATGCATACTTAATAAATGCAACTAAGATTTATCATGAGCAAAAATTATTGCTCGCTAATATAACAATACTAAAAGCACCCGCCAACCTATTATTAACAATAAATGGGACATCCATATCTGCTAATGGTATGTTCAATGTTACTTATGAAAAAGAAGGAATTCTTGAATTCTCAGTATTCTATAATCAGTCAGAATGCAACTATGGTATAGAAAATGGCTACCTTTATCTCTCAATACGTGAAACCGGTTATTCAACAATCTTCAATGAAACAGGAAATGGATTATATAATGCTATTATCAATTTCTCTGAGCTCTATGTTACGAGATTTTCTGTAACGATATATGCATCGCATCAAAACTTTTCTGATGTAAGCTTTCAATTTATGTTAAATGTTACGCCGCAGCAAAGCTTTTTAACTGTTAACAAGCTTGAGTTTTCTGTAATTTGGGGTGAGAAGCCTACATTAATCGTAGAATTCACTGACAATTATGGAGATCCAATAACAGACGCCATTATCACTGTTAATTGGACCGAAGCTGGATTGGTATTTTCTAGACAGGAGAATATATACGTTGCTACGATTGATACATCATTTGAAGAACCAGGAAACTATACACTTGTAGTTTCAGCGTCTGCATTAAACTACAGATATCAGCAGGTGATAGTAAAACTGCAAGTCCTTATACCCTTAGAAATTGATATTCCAAAAATCGTCGAGAAATACTGGCTTGAAACAATCAACATAACAATGTATATACATGACCTATATAATAATAGGAGTCTAGATAATGCTGATGTGAAATATTCATGGGCTTTTGGCTCTGGTAATTTCACTTTTATTGGCAGAGGCCTGTATATTTTGACATTAAACTTAACCCAATATCCAACTGGTGATTATAATGTCAATGTTACCATAATGAAGGAAGGTTATCCCACCGTACATGATAACTTCACTCTAAGAATACTTCCTGCTCCTATGAAATTTATTTACGTAGACATTCAATCTGGGAATGAACTTGAAATCGGTCAGAACTTAACGGTTAAAATACTCCTAGAGGAGACCGTGTTCAATAATCCACTAGATGATGCGAATGTAACAATGATAATATATTCTGAGGAAGAAGTTGTTGCTGTAGCTCAGTTTGACAACACCGGTAATGGCACTTACTACTTATCATTTAATACAGAAAACTTATCCTTAGGTAGCTACTTAGTAGAAATTTATGCATCAAAAGAGAATTATGCATCACCAAAAGCATATGTCTTTACGCTTCTAATAAAAGAGCAAACAGTGAACCTTGTTGTGGCGAAGATACCCGTGTCTACACTCTATTTCTCATCAGGTGTTGCAATCTCCGCAATAGGCATATTCGGTGGTGGTCTATATGGATATAAACTATACAAAATACCATGGATTATCCGTGCATTAGATAAAGTAATAAGAAATATCGCAAAGGGTAAGAAAACTATTGACTTCTCAAAATTCCCACAAATCGAAGATGTATTAAGAGATATCTTAGGTCCTGAATTCTCAAAAATAGGACGAGAACCACCGAGAAAGATAACTGAGGAAGTCTAATTATCTTTCATAATCATACAAAAGTAATCTGTAATATTTTTTTTCTCTTTTTCAAGATATCTTATAAGATCCCTTAAAATTCGTCTAATTATTTTTGTACCATATTTTCCTATGGCTGAACCTATCTGAACCGCATTGGCTCCCGTTGCAATAAATTCCAGAACATCTCTATAGTTGGTGATCCCCCCAACACCAATTATTGGTAAATCAGTTACTTTTCTCAACTCGTAAACTAATCGTAATGCAACATGTTTTATTGCAGGTCCAGAAAGTCCTCCGACTTTAAACCCCAAAATAGGTTTTCCTACTTCTATGTTTATTGCTATTGCAGGGAGTGTGTTTATAGCCACAAAACCGTCAATTCCCGAATCAATAGCACCTTTTGCCACATCAAGAAAAGATGGAATGTTAGTATTTCCTGGTAATTTAATAAAAATAGGAATTCTTTTTACATTCTTTTTTACTTCCTCTATAACCTCTGCTGTAAGCCTTGCATCTAGACCTATATTAAGTATTTTTTCCTTCGAGTGCGGGCATGAAACATTCACTTCGATGGCGTCAGCTCCAGAATTTTCTGCAACCTTAGCAACTCTTCCGTATCCTTCCGTGTCATTTGCATAGATGCTCACAATAAGGGGCTTCTTACATATCTTCTTAAATTTCTTTATTTCTTCTGAAAAAACATCTATTCCTGGATTACGTAAGCCTATCGCATTTATAAAACCACAAGGGACTTCTATAACATTTGGTCCGGGATGTCCTTCATTAGGATAAGGCCCAATGGATTTTGTAGTTACCGCTGCAAACCCCGCCTTTGCTAATCGGCAAAGAATTTCAGCATTTGTCCCTAAAATTCCCGAAGCTAAAATTAAAGGATTCTCTAATTGTATTCTACCTATTCTAACCTCAAGTAGACCTTCTTGTTTCAATGTTTCAATCTCCTTTTAAGTAGTTAATGACCTCATCATATTTCTCTTTATTAATACACTTGCTATCATATAGAATATTAATAATATCGGTGATCTTAGCATAATAATGAAGTGTTATGCCCTCTTTCTTAAGTCTCTCAACAGCTCCCTGCTCTCTATCTATGAGAACAAATGCATGCTCTACTTTAAGTTTCTCTTGACGCAATTTTTCTGCACTTTCCAGCACACTCTTCCCAGTAGTTGCTATATCATCGACTATTATTACCTTATCACCAATCTCATAGACACCCTCGATCAATTTTCTTAGACCGTGCCCCTTTGTTTCCTTCCTTAGGTATATCAGAGGCTTTTTCATTTTATATGCTATTAAGGCTGAAATAGGAATTCCTGCTGTTGGAACACCCGCTATCCTATGAAACTCAGTTTTCGAGTCAGCAATACTCTCTATATACAAATCAGTAATGAAATCAAAAACATCTGGGTATGAAGGAATTATTCTTAAGTCTACATAGAATGGAGATTCCAAGCCACTAGTAAGAATAAAATGTCCAAACTTAATAGCTCCTATGTCGAATAACACTTTACTAAGTTTACGGACTAGCTCTTCTCTCACTATAAGCCCTCCAATTCTCTTGGGCTATAATTTTCGCAGATAGCTCAATGTCATCGGAACTATATATTCTTCGACCAACTATTTCAAAGTCTGCCCCATTTCTAATTGCAATTCCCGCCTTTGCACCTTGGGCGCCGATTCCTGGAGAGAGTATGAGCATTTCATCACTTAACATCTCTCTCACCAGTTTAATTTCTTCTGGTCTTGTTGCTGGTGCAATAACTCCTGTGGCTCCTACACTCACTGCAAGTTCCGTAAGTTCTTTAATATGGGGCTTGATAAATTTAATTGCACCCGGGTGCGACATACTTACTAATAGAAAGACTGCCCTATTGTACTCCTCAGCTACTTTTATTACGTCCCTTACAGCATCCTCTCCTATTATAGCATGAACTATCAATGCATCAATTCCTGCATTATATGCATGTCTTGCTATCCATTTGTTTGTATTTCCAATGTCTGCGATTTTAAAATCGCCTATGATAGGTAGTTTTGTTCTTTGCTTCAATTCACCCACAATATCCAACCCAGTTGCTAAAATTAAAGGATATCCGACTTTAATAGCTGCTAAGTATTTTGATGCCAGTATAGCTATATTTAATGCCCTATTCCAAAGAATTCTTTTGTCTTTGTGTGTTTTTACATCTTGAGTTACATCTAATGCCAGTATTGTTCTAGATTTATTTCGGTGAGCCTTTTGTTCTATTATGTCGATAAAGTTTTTACCTATCATGTTGTACTCACTTCAAACTGCTTTATTACATCGTCTTCAAGGGTATATCTTCCACAGTACATACATTTTAAGATTAAAGGATTTGTCTTTATTACTTTGAATTTAGGTATCGTTGGCTCCCTATAATTGGTGATACAAGCTGGATTAGAACAATGAATAACCTTTGTTATTTCCTTCGGGACTCTCACTTTATATTTTTTCACAACCTTATAATCTCTAATTATGTTAATCGTAGCACTTGGGGCTATTAATGCTATAGCATTAACTTCTTTCGATCTAAGTTCTTTCTTCTCAATCTTTAAGACATCCTTCTTTCCTAGTTTCTTACTCCCTACGTTCATTACAATTGATATTGTATTTCCTTCCTTCCCTGTAAGGCCTAAGATTTTCATCACCGCTAAGGCTTTACCTGCTGGAATATGATCTATTACCGTGCCATCTTTAATTTTCCTAACACGTAACTCTTTCTCATACTCGCTTTCATTCATTCTATTACCCCCAAAATTAATGCTAACAAGGCCATTCTAACAACAACTCCATTCTGAACTTGTTCGAAATAGATAGCATGTCTAGTTCGATCGACTCTATAATCAATCTCGTCAACTCTAGGAAGCGGATGCATTATTATGAGTGTATCCTTTGCCCTATCGAGCAATTCTGGCGTTATCTTATATGTACCTTTAACTCTTTCATATTCTTGAATATCTGGGAACCTCTCCTTCTGAATTCTGGTAACATATAGAACGTCAAGCTCTGGCAAAACAGCTTCCAAATCTGAAGTTTCTATAGTCTCAACACCTTTCTCATTTAACTCGTGAATTATCTCTTGTGGCATTTTAAGCATCTCTGGAGAAATTAGATACAATTTTTTATTGAATTTAGATAACACAAGGCTTAAACTATGAACTGTTCTACCATACTTTAAGTCTCCTAACAATCCAATATTTAATTTCTCTAAGGTCCCTCTCGCTTTCCTTATTGTGTATAGGTCTAAGAGTGTTTGAGTTGGATGATGACCAGATCCATCACCTGCATTAATAATTGGTATCTCTGCAACCTCTGCCGCTAAACGTGCAGCTCCCATTCTTGGATGTCGTAGAACAATTATATCGGAGTATTTTTCAACAGTTCTTATAGTATCTGCCAAAGACTCCCCTTTCTGAACAGACGTTCCTTCTGCTGAAGAAAAACCAATTACTGAACCACCCAATCGATGCATTGCAGATTCGAAGCTCAATCTGGTTCTTGTTGATGGTTCGAAAAAGAGAGTCGCTAGAATATAACCTTCAAGGAGGTCCATCTTCCTTTTCTTTAAAAGGAGTTTCTCCATATCTCTCGCAATATCAAGAATCTTTAGAATCTCATTAACACTAAAATCTTCTAATGTTATAACATCTCTACCCTTAAGACCCAAACGTATGCCTCCGTTTTTTGAAATTTTCTAGAATTAAATACTTAAATTTTATTTTTTGCCTCTAGAGTATATTATAACAATTAACATGTGTACGCTAGTTTTTTAAACATCTCAACCTTAAATTGATAAAAAATAGTAAAATTTGGTGATTTGTTTGGGAGTTATCGATTTGATCGTTGAAAACACCACGATTCCTACAGATGCTGGATTGGTGATAGGGAGCATTCTTATTGATGAGGGGAAGATACTGAAGGTCAAAAGGGCCTCACTATTGGTTGATGCCGACGTGAGAATTGATGGCAGTGGGCTAATAGCTCTTCCCGGGGCAGTGGATGTTCACGTTCATTTTAGAGACTTTGACTTAGCTTATAAAGAGGATTTTTATTCGGGTAGTTGTGCAGCTGTAGCTGGAGGGGTTACTACAGTTTTTGATATGCCTAATACAAAACCTCCTGTTAATAACTCATACTACTTGGAGCAAAGAATCTCTCTCGGGAAAATGAAATCTCTTACGAATTTTGCTTTTCATGTGGGTTATCCAGATAATGATAAAAATTTAGAAAAGGAACTTGTTGATATGTACGAACTGGGTGCAAGATCAATAAAACTCTATGCGTATGAGTATGACAGCTTTAGCAATGTATTTGAAAAAATAATCGAAGTTGTTAAGAAAAAAAGATTACGAGATTTCAGATTTTGCATACATGCCGAGGATAAGACAATGATAGAGAAAAATGAAGAAACTCATGAGAGTCACATAAAAGATCTGGAATATCACAATCTTGTAAGAAGTGAGTATGCAGAGGCAAAAGTGGTATCAGAAGTATTAAATATAGTTAGAAAACATAAAATTCCAGTTCACATATGTCATGTATCTTCCCAACTAAGTATAAACTTACTTAAGGATGCAAAAAAAGAGAAACTACCTATAAGTGCAGAGGTTACACCTCATCATGTTTTTCTGTATTTAGAAAAAGTAAAACCCATGGGCCCTTTCGCAAAAACTAACCCACCTATCAGACCAAGAGATACCTCATTAAAGCTGCTCGACGCTCTAATAAATGGACCAATTGACTTTATCTCAAGCGATCATGCCCCTCATACATATAGAGAAAAAGAGCAGGGAATTGATGATATCCGTGAAGCCCCTTCAGGGGTTGTTGGTGTTGAGACTTTACTCCCATTAATGTTTGACTTACTCTCTCGTGATATGATTACATTCTCACGTTTTCTTGAAGTGGTTTCCTATAAGCAGATTGAAACATTTAAAATCAAGAATAAAGGAGGCTTGACTTCTGGATACGATGCAGATCTCGTATTAATAGATCCAAAAGCCGAGTGGACAATTAAAGGTGAAAATCTACATGGAAGAACGAAGTTTACACCATTTGAGGGCCAAAAAGTTAAAGGAATGGTTAAATATACAATTGTTCAGGGGCTTCTAGTTTACGATAATGGAGATATACTTATTAAAAATGGCGTTGGCGAGTATATCGGAGAAGAGTGGTAACATGAAGCTTTCTCATACACCCAAGATTGTTAAACTCGAGAGTGTTAAAAAAGTGACACCCAGAGTAAAAATATTCTCATTTTACCAAGAGGAAATAGCTAAAAGGGCTAAACCGGGCCAATTTTTAATGATTTGGATACCCGGAATTGATGAGATTCCAATGAGTGTGGCTAACGTGGAGAAGAATGGCTTAATAACAATTGCTGTTGCAGCAGTAGGTGATGCAACAAGAGCTCTTCATAAAAAACAAGAAGGTGATATAATTGGTGTCCGTGGTCCTTATGGAAATTACTTCAATATTAGAAAATATTCAAGAATCCTTATTGTTGCTGGAGGGTATGGTGTAGCTCCTTTATCGTTTGCTGCAAAAGTTGCTTATGAAAATCATAAAAAGATAACATTTATTTATGGTGCCAAATGTAAAGAGGAACTCTTTTTCAGAGAAAAAATTGAAAAATACTCCGAAAAAGTGGTTTATACAACAGAAGACGGAAGCTTTGGCATTAAAGGGCTTGTCACAGATGCTTTTGATCATATAGACGATATTTCATCTTATGATGCATGCTTAATTTGCGGACCTGAAAACATGATAAAAGCTGTATGGGATATTTGTAAAAAAGAGAAAATTAAAGTTCAAGCAAGCCTTGAGCGTTATATGATGTGCGGATTTGGAATATGTGGAAGTTGTGCTCTGGGACCATATCTCGTATGTAAAGACGGTCCTGTTTTTTCGACAAGACAGTTAAGAATAATTGAGAAATTCTGGTAGCACATACCTATTTATATGCGTCCTACTTAAAAATAAGTATAAAAATCTGGAAGAATGATATTGCAAGGGAGTATTTGACTCGTATCGTCTTATTTTCTGTAATAATATACACAACAATAAACCTATCGCTTAGCAATCTTTTATGGACTATGCATGATCTCTTAACAAGCTCCATTCTATACCGACCCTAAATATGGATTAGAACTAATAGTGCCTCCCCTTGAAATTATTGTTGCATTGGAAATAATACGAGGAATTCTTTACGTTATTATACTGCTCGGCCTTATTATGAATCAAAGTTGGCCAGCATTTATGTGCTTTGTCCATGGAGTTGAAATTACCGCTGACTCCTTTTTCCAAAGTCTAGTTATTGTAAGGGTATTTTCAAAAAGGAAATCTAAATAAACGTGACAATCACCACGTTTTTCAAAGGCCTGTCCATTAAAGTATATATAAATCATTTATTTAGATACTAATACCATTTCCAGATTTGTACGCTCAAACAAATATCTAATGAAATTTAGTAAAAATTTTTGCTTTTTTATTCC
>JAGGXT010000323.1 GCA_021162905.1 Candidatus Odinarchaeota archaeon
ACTTTAGTAGTAACATAGTAATTAAATTGTAAATGATATGATAGTCTTTGGTTCTAAAATCTACACTTGGTTCTGTGAGGTGGCACTAATATGCAAGAGAGTGTGACGATAAAGGTGGATAATGTAACGAAAATTTACAATGGTAATGTAACAGCACTCGATAAAGTTTCTCTTGAGATATATAGTGGTGAGATATTTACGTTATTAGGGCCGAATGGTGCTGGAAAGACGACCTTGATTAAAATATTAACTGGCGAACTAAATCCAACAGAGGGTGAAGTATTAATTCTTGGCGTAAGCCATAAAGAGTTTTTGAAATCAGATATGCGTTTTCGGGTGAGTTATGTACCTCAGGAGAACATATTTTGGGGGAACTTAACGGTAGAAGAAAACTTAGATTTCATAGGGTCCATGTATAGACTGACAAAGAGTGAATTGAAAGAGAAAATACGTTTTCTGCTTGAAGAGTTCGATTTGGTTGATGTTAGAAAAAGATTAGCAAGTAAACTATCTGGTGGTATGAAGCGAAAGCTGACAATAGCGATGTCGTTAATGAATGATCCTGAAATTCTGATACTTGATGAACCAACAGTAGGATTGGATCCGAGAACCAGGGCTTCGTTAATTGCCAGCTTAGAGAAGCTTAGAGAGTTTGGAAAAACGATATTCTTAACTACTCACATTGTTGAAAGTGCCGAACGTATTTCTGATAGAGTTGCAATAATCAACAAGGGACGTATAGTTGCTGTGGACACAGTTGACAATTTAAAGCGTAAGCATTGTGGTGAAGAAGTTGTTGAGATTTTATACAAGCAGCTTACCCAAGAAGCCTTAGAAACAATAAAGGCTATTGTGCAAGAGGAACGCATTGCAACAGCAGGTGACAAGGTGATTATTACTCAACAACATGGTAATGTCATTGAGGAGTTACTAAGGCTAAAATCGAGGACGAAAGACATTCTTGCTGTTATTTTACGAAAATCAACGTTAGAGGATGCCTTTCTGTTCATTACGGGAGAAACTTTAAGGGGTGGTGAGGGTGCTGTTTAAAATAGTTAAATATAAATTTTTGTCGGTGATTCGAAGCAAAGAGTTCTACATATACATTATAGGGATTCCATTGGTTTTCATGATAATTTATGGTGCAATGTCGTCTTATGCATATTCCTCCGTAGAGCCAATAAAAATAGGATTCATAAATAATGACACACCATTAAGTTATTCCATAGGAAATAGTACTTATAATGCTTATTTTGGCAATGATTTCTATGCATATATGAGTGACCTTACTTATGAAAACTCATCGGTTAAGATTTTCGACATAGTAAATATCAGCAGTAAGGAACAAGCAGAGAAGATGGCAGTGCGGCTTGAAATAGCTGGTGCGGTTTATATTCCAGAGAACTTTTCAGAATCGCTATTGAATTTCTCTAAAGCCTTGACATACAACATATTAATGAGTATGTTAGGTGCCAAAGCCAATGAGGCGTATGAAAAAGGTGACTATGACTTAGGGTCCAGATATTCACAAGCGATGGGTAATCTTAGTTCATTCGCTAATGTGAGTTATAGATTGAGAATATGTTTCATAGGTGATCCGACAAGCAGTAATGCGATGACGAGTTATGAGTACTTATGGAAGGCTATGTTAAACTTTGCATATCAGCAAGTAGATTCATTCCTTAAGGAGTACTCAAATTATCTATCAGACACATATAACATCACAATTAGTCTGAATTCTACAAATCTCAGTACTGATGTATCAAATATGTTTTCTATCGATTTTGAGGTAATCGGTGGAAGAGCTGGGGCCGTGAAGGAGACATTTATACAAATGTATTTCTCAGTATTGGTACCTGGACAGTTGGTTCAAAGCATCATATTAGGCTCTATTACAGTGGTTATTCTAGTTGGATACGATATTGAGCATAAGATACTCACAAGATTAAAACTGACGAGAGTAACAGCTCCAGAGTACATTAGTGGAACCTTAGTTACATGGTCCTTTATTGCACTATTCCAGTCGGGAATTTTGTTGGCCATAGCTTTTGCACTTGGGTATGTTAGAGTTATCGGTACAATAGCACATATCGTAATTGCAGTTATAGCATTAGCTATGGCTGGGATTTTAACAGCAGCAATCAGCTTAATAATCGTGTCATTTGTAAGCGAGAAGGTAGCAACTCATCTTGTCATGATAATATTTGTCCCATTGTCCCTGTTTATTGCGGGGTATTTCCCGATTCCAAATCCAACGATCTGTAGCTTTATGGGCACAACAATTACTGTCCTGGATTTGCTACCATGGAGGGCTGCAGTCATTGCGCTTAGGAAATCATTAATGCTCCCAAATATCTATAGTGCAGCAGAAGCAACTCCAGAAGTTCTAATGTTGGTTCTCTGGACAATATTATACTCAGCAATCTCCTTTGTTGCATTTTCAAAGGCAAGGTTAAAGAGACGAGAGTGACAAACCATAAGCTAATATGAGCTTTAACATTCAAAGAGCCTAATATTTTATCTTTTTTATGTTCACCGTACTGATTCCTTTCTAATCGTTACAATAGCATACTCGCCAAGCGATATGTAACTTGCAAAATGTTATGTATATGTAAGGAAGTATTTTTAATGGAAGCGAAGATAAGTATTTTTTTCTTAGCTTTATTTTTCAAGAAAAGAGTTACAAAGTTTGAAAATGTAGGTAATAATCATTGTATTTATGAACAGCTATGATCTGTATCATTTGTGCAAGTCATGTCTTAAGTGCATGATCTATCACTGACGACCATTTAGAACTTTTTAATGTTCAATGAATAAAGGAAGTTCTTAATAGTGAGATAACTTTAGTAGGTTGCAACAAATCATATACCCTGTTAAGTAACCCAGTAGGAGTAACTTACGAAGCGTCAAAGAGCTCTTAAGACAGACTACTGTCATTTTGTATACCATCTTTTGATCTGTTCACTAAAATTTAAATAAGTCATTAAGAAGATTATCTGGAAAATAGAAATAATTGCTGGGTACATTGCCATAGCATATCCACTTTCTCCAAAGACCGTTGCTAATAAACCTATTGTCAATGCTACGTTTTTGCTAACTGTAGTGAACACAACTGCTTGAGTATGGGCATAATCTAATTTTACTAAAAATTTGGTAAACACAAGTGCTATGGATATCATTATTATGTAAAAAGAGCTTGCAATAGGCGCTATTAAAATAAACTTAGTCCAATGTTTTATTATCAACTGACCTTTAAGCGCAAAAATCACGAAAATTAGGATGTAGAGAAATACCAGAGTAACTAATGAAAAATAGGGCTTAACATTATTAAAGGCTATATGTTTTCTTTCTATTATCAGTTCTCGTGTGATCAATCCTAAAACCAAAGGCAACACCAAAACAAAAATTAAACTCTTAAGAACATCAACGAAAAGGAAAACAGATTGCCCTATGTTCAATAAATTAATTGTTATTGGGTAAACAATTAAAGAAAGAATAAAAGCCAAAGCCACTATCATACTTGCTGAAATCATATCCCCCTTTGATAAACCCACATAGCCTAGCCCCATACTTGAAGCAGGAGCTACTGCTAATAGTAACAAGGCAATTTTCACATCTAAAGGTGCTTGAAATAACATACAAAGCAACCAGTACAAAAGTGGAGCAAGAGCAAAGTTAAAAAATAACGCAACTAAAATAGCTTTTTTAGACTTGTTGATTTGTTTAAGACTTTCAAAAGAAACATTGACCATCATCGGATATATCATTAAAAACACAATTACGTTAATGTAGTTTGATAGAATGTTTAGAGAATATCTATAGCTAACAAGAGTCCCCATAATAATAATAAATAATGTGTAGAGTAGCATGTATTTTGAAAGATTTTTTACTATGAGTTCTATTTTTTTCATTGTTTCATCACCTCAAAAGTTTTTGAGATATGTTGTTCATGAATTTATTACTGTTTATAAATTCATCGTACCTATTAATACTTCCAAAAATCATGAAGGCGCGTCTCGAACCACTTCTAACTTGGATCGTATGATTTTCCTAAACGTATATAACGTCACTATATCATCGGTAAATTCCTTAATCTCGTTAATTACTTCGCCCATCTCTCCTAGCCTAACGGCCGCATAAAGCAAGTATATAAGCACCGAGATAACTACAAAGAGATACCGTATCACATGGTTCACGTCGTTGTTCGAATCCGAGACTCTTTGATTGGACGAAACTTTGTCTCGATCCCCAACGCATTGAGTACCGCTTTGTCTCCTTGATACCAACACCACTACCAACTACTATAAACCATTCTTGCTTTCTTCGGTCCCAACACATAAACAGCGTGACCTCTTCCTCCTCTCCAAGACTTTTCATCACGTAGGATGTCGTATAAAATTTCTTATCCTTGGGAATTCCTTCAAGATTTAATATTCCAGTTAGTCAAGATGAAATCAAAGCATGTGGTGGAAGACCAAAATTAAAAGACACAGCAGTTTCATTTATTAAAGCTATATTAGTTGATAAACTAATAATTGCTGAAGATCTGGATGATAGAATGTCAGATGATTTAATACCCTCATGGGAGAACTCATTAAGAGAGACTAAGTCAATATGGTAGTATTGTGCACTTAAACAAAGGTATATTTGAAATAAGAATAGGCACGCAAAGAATTATTGTAAATATAATACCTATGGGCTTGCCAGATGATGATATAATCAAAGAGTTTAGTATTTCTCGCTTTATGATGGAGGACTATGTGATTAAAATTCTACTTTCTAGCTCTAGTAGAATATACCAGGAGCTTAAATTTAAGATTAGCAAACCTAATAAGTTAGAAGAGAAAATCTTAGAAGTACTCAAGATTTTAAGACAACAAAATATTCAAATGAACCCAGTAAAGAGATTCTCATATTAATGAGAGTTTTGCTCTGCGATATGCCACATACACATTTATATATAACCTAGTAGAGAAAGCGGAATATGAAACCTTAATTGATGTTGTGAAAAGTATAATTTATGTATTTAAAAGCAAAGTAGTAATAATATTAATCAGCTTTCCATGTCAAATAATCGCAATAGTTCTCCAGATAACACTTTGAATATTATTCTTTGCAATAACAACCCATAGAATAAAGATGGCGTTTCTCTCGAAGTGAGAAATCGAGTAGTTGTATTTGCGTAGCTAAATATTTTTATTTCTAAATTTTAGTATTTTTGCTAGTTCAGCTGGCTCTATAATATTATCTGTAGGGTATTTATTTTTCGCCAATTTGTCAATTAGAGCTCTATCTATCGTTAAAAGCAATAATTTCAATTCTCTTGACGTCGCATAAAGTAGATTATCTATGAAATCTTTATGAACACTCTTATACATCTTCCATGCAGATATGTACGCACTTGCTGGCGGTGATATAAGATTGTAAGTTTCCCGTATTGCAAGAATTCCATCGTTAATCAAGTCCATTTTTTCAGATGGAATTTTCTTAATGATGCTCCACATAGCCTCCATAAGCGATATCTCCAAGTAAAACACTTTGATTGCTTTAAAATATTTTATAGCTTCTAATACTTCCTTATCCGTATCAATTCTAAGCGTTGGCAACAAAAAGCTGGTATCAATTAAAACCCTTATTTCATCGCTATTTAATGTATTTTCCTTGTTGCTCAAGACTTTCTTCCTCCAGCTCCTTGAGCGTAATTTTAGCTATTTTTTCCTTATGTAATGCTATCCAAACAGCGTCGATGATGGGTTCTATTATTATCTTACTTCCCTCAGTTGAAATTTTAACTTTAGTTCCCTCATCTATTCCTGTGATTTCCGCAATCTTTTTTGGTATTACGAGTACTCTTTTCTTTCCGATCTTGGATCTCACTACAATTTTTGTTTTTTCCATAGTCGATCACAATTTTCTTCTCTTTCTCTAACTAATAAATATTTTCTAATTTTATTAAATTTCTAACTTATATATTCTATCAGATTCATAGATATCTCTAACTTCAATTATGAGCCTAATTTATTTATAAGAGGAGGTCTTACAGTAATAGAGAGGTAAAAACAATAGCAAATTAAAAAGCTTGAGAAATACTTTGTTGAACAAATTTAAATTTGTTGATATGTGTTGCGTGTTACTTTATTATTATTTTGAATTCTCCTAATAAT
>JAGGXT010000059.1 GCA_021162905.1 Candidatus Odinarchaeota archaeon
ATATTTATTAGTTAAAAAGACGTTTTTGATTTTAATGCTCAGTATTAATTTGGAATATTATCTCTACTTGGTGATTTAATGAGTTTGGGAAAACGATTCTTAGACTTGATGGATTATCTTTTTGATACGATAAAAACAATATCCCCTTCCCTTTGGAAGAGTGAAGCAGATGAAGTTCTGCATGAGTATTTATTTCTTTCAAAAGCTTCATTTTCATATTTATATCAGAAAAATGCGATTCTCCACTTTGGCAAATCAGCGGATATGCTAATGAGTGTAAAGTCGTCGCTTATCTTTAATGATTATATCTTCATTCAAGACCACTTACTTTATCCTCTCATAAGTGGTATTCAGTCTGGGAAAATTAAGAGTATAAAAGATGCAAAATATTACATTCATTTATATGATGAGGTGATTAATCCTATTAAAGAATATATTAGACGTGGTTTTGTCTATTTTGTGCCAAGTTTCGATTTTGCGTTAATATCGGGCCCTAGGTTATCTACTGAAAAGTTTGAGTTACTTACTAGAAGCCTCAGTTCCCTTCCAGAATATTCACTTAATTCACTACTTTACTCTCATACTTACGGCTGGCCCATATTTACTGATGACCCCTCTTTTCTAAAAGCATTTTATAAGAAGACAATTAATGAAATAATTCCATTTTTTACATTCATTAATGAATTAGGTGCCTCTGCTTTTGTTTTTCAAATAAATTTAATATCTGAAATAGAGAACTTTCGTGAATACAAAAAGGACTTTGAGGTAATTTTAAATCCTAAAAGTATCGTTGACACTCTCGAAGGCATGAGTATAAATAAATTACTTTCTTATAGAAGTTGTCTGAACTTGGATGAATTTAGAAGAATAGTTCAAGGATACAAGCCGGGTCTTGAGGAGGATTTAGAATTAGCACTACAAGAATGGCTTCGCTTAATAATTTCAGAGTACCCTGACTGGAGATTTGATATAATGAAACTTCTATCAACTATAGGTTTTGTAATAACATATAAAGTGAGTCCCATGCTATCCACCGCAGCTCCATTTTTGGCAACAATTATTAATATTCCTGGTATGGCGAAGATCTTTCTTGATACATTAATATCATTACAAATACAGTATACATCGAGATATAGACAGAAAAAGATTTCATATGTTATTGCAGCAAATCCCTCATTTCACGAGCTAATTAACTTCGAGCCGGATTATAACTTTATAGCTTACTTTAAAGAGCAATACAGGCAAGCTCCTTATTTCTTTGAAAAACTCTCTAGAGTATTAATATGACTCTTATATAAAGTAATTAAGAACATTATCAAAATCTAAAATCTTATTGTATTTTTTGAACTGTTTCTTTATTCCACTCTTAGTAAGCCACTCTCCTTCAATATCTATTAATCTATAATTTTCAATTTCAGAAATTGTAACAACTGACCAATTCCAATTCTCAAGGGTGCCTTTGTTTAATACAAGTGATACATTTGTATTGTTTTTATCATAAGCTACTAATAGCTTGGTTCTATCTTTGAAATCAATATTAAACGTTTTTCTTGCACCATTTTTCTCAACAATTAAAAATAGACCAAAATTTTCATGTATATGACCAGATATTATCATTAATGGTTTTTTAGAATCAAGAAAATCTCTGAGCGCAGTACTACCTTTTCTGGCACCCCACATGTGTGGCGGAACTCCAAATCGCCCTAATTGATCCCTAGTACCAAATGGAGGAACATGAGTTAGTAGAATTAAGTTTGAATATTCTATATCTCTTTCTGAGAGACCCTCCTCTATAGCCCATTTAATATTGCTTTCAGTTCTCTCACCGGGAAAAGTATAATTTATTATATTTGTCCCCTCGACTCCTAAAAATATTAGATTTCCTTTTTTATGTTGAAATGTATTTCCAGGCCAAGTTTCATGTACCGTTGATATTTCCATATATACTTCGCTCTTAAAAACATGATCGATCAATTTTTCTCTTAATTTATCACATCCAATATTCACAAAAAGGTCATTGCCAAGATCATCTATAGCATCCCATACCGTTCCTAAAATCTCATAATTGCCACCTGTAAATAATACTGGTTTTTCAACATCTTCTAATGTCTTAAATAAATTTTTCAGCTTTGTAACAGCATCTTTTGCAGTTTCCTTTTCCTTACCTACTTTCAGATATGCTGGTTCTTCAAGATAGTCGCCATCAAAAATTAAATAGTCATAATCGAGCTTAGAAACCATTCTTTTTAATAGATCCACTCGCCCGTATGATTCGTGAGGATCTCCTGATCCAGCCAGAGTGACTATTTTATTTTCATTTAATAATTTTTGTACTTTCAGAAAATCGAAAGCTTTCCTGCTAAATAGTTTCATCTTTTACACCTATATACCTGTAATTTTTCTCATTTTTTACGAGTAAAATTTATAAATTTTTTCATAAATATCACAATTAGTTTAATTTTTTATATATTGGGGGTCAATAAATGAAAAAATATATCGTAGAAATACATTGCTTTGATGCTAATGGTTACTATGATATGCACTTCAAGCGAATTGATATGGTTATGAGGTCTATTGGTGAATCCAAGCTTCTGGAGAAGAAGTGGGGACGAAGTACTGCTATTGGTGGTAGTTGGGCTCTTTCACTTATCTTAAAATATGAAACAACGATACCTCCTCTGGATGTAAAAAAAGCCATGATTGGATTAGAATATCTTCTTAAAGAAGATGTTGCCGATAATGAAATATTCAATGGAAATACGTTTTTCCGGATAGCTGATATAGATGTTTATGATGTTTCGGAAAAAGGTAGTTCAAAAAGAGGATTTCTATTTAGAAAAGGAGCTAAGAAAAGAAAGCTTGATAAGTTTGAGATATTTGCGACATCACGTCTTGATGAGATCATAAGGCTTGGTCGAGACTTTTTAAGAGAAAGAGTTAGTAAAGATGTTTTAAAGTCATGTAAAGATATAGAGCAAAAAATAATAAATGAGTGTAAGTTATTTTAATATCTTTTATTATTTTTGGCATATTTCCAAAAAATTTTTAGGAGAATCTTATTTTTTGGAAAATTTCCTAAACTTCGTTGATAATATTGATA
>JAGGXT010000046.1 GCA_021162905.1 Candidatus Odinarchaeota archaeon
ACTGTTGACAAGCTTGCTGAGGCTCAGAGGCGTACTGAGGAGCGGTTAGATCGGTTGTCGGAGACTGTTGACAAGCTTGCTGAGGCTCAGAGGCGTACTGAGGAGCGGTTAGATCGGTTGTCGGAGACTGTTGACAAGCTTGCTGAGGCTCAGAGGCGTACTGAGGAGCGATTAAACGAGCTTGCCGAGGCACAAAGGCGGACTGAGGAGCAGATAAATAGGTTGTCGGAGGCTGTTAGGAATCTTTCGGTTAGTGTATCAAGGCTTAGTGATACTGTGGGATTTGGCTTGGAGGACATAGCTCGTGTTGTTGTTCCTGGATGGCTTTATAGGCATGAAAGCATCAATATAGATAGTTTAGATAGGAAGTTCTTCAAGATAGATACTGAGGAAATCGAAGTAAACTTATATGGCATTGGAAGTAGAGATGAGAAGCGTGTGATAGTAATAGGAGAATGCAAATCCAGAATTTATCGCAGTGATGTAGAAAAATTTAGTTCCGTTGTTGGTAGGCTAAGGGAAATTATAGGTGACGAAATCTATGCATTAATGTTCGGCTACTGGATTCATCCATCGGCTGAAGAAGCAGCAAAAAAATATAGAATAACGTTAATTGCCAGCTACATGAGGTAGTCTATTTATTTATGAAAATAAAAATATATTAATTTTTAATTCCAAAGTAATTTGTGAGAACTATTAACAATAGAGGGGATATCGTGCAAAAAGGTGGGATTAGGAAACTGTTGAGTCCTTACTTTTTCCCAATTTTGATATCCATAGGAGGTATTATTCTTGGAATTCCACTATATCTTGTAGCGTCACCTTATATCAAAGTTACATCAGTTCATAAAAATAACATAGAGGCTTATTCAGATATAGACTTGAGTGATCTCCGCCATTTAACAGTGCGTTTTGTGTCACGGTATAATTCTTTTATTTATGCGGTAATCTCACTATCAGGTTCCTATACAATTGAAGGGTTTATTCTTGCAAAGCATAATCTTCAAGGAAATGTCATTTGGGCAAAACTTTTTGGAACAGAGAATGGAGACTTTTTCTGGTATAATAGCACTAAACCTTTACAATTTATTGTCAATAAGAGTAGTGGTGATGTTTTCCTAATTCTTAGAGCTACAAGAGTAAATGAATACATTAGACACATATTTTTAGTCAAAATTAATGAAAACTCCGACTTGCTATGGGCAAAAGAAATTGATATCTGGAATCCATATAAAACTCCTATTGCTCATCAATACTGCTTAGCAATAGACGAAAATGGCAATGTTCTAGTTACCATTCGCAAAAGTGAAGGTGCTAAATGGTATTTTCTCAAGTTTAGTAGCAGAAATGGAACATTATTGCTTAATAAAACGTATAATTTGGTATCTGATCTAAAATACATAGACTTTGTTGGAATAAGAGTTATTGGCGATACAACTTTCATTTTGGGATACCGATATGGGAATAACATTACAGTACTATATAAGTTAGATAAATATGGAAATATAACTTTTGAGAACCAATGTGCTTTTCCAAATGATTGGGAAGGGTTGACACCTATAGTAAACGTAACTTGGGATCCTAAAAAGCAACAAGTGACTTTATATAATAGTCATTTGCAAGTTGCTGCCCTATCACTAAATGGTAGTTTAATGTGGATGAAAAACATAATCAACGAAAAGGTATTCACGCGTGATGTTTACCTTAGCTCTGATGGTAGCGGAATTGCTATAAGTATGACTAAGGGTATCCATTACAATCATCCATATAATGTATTTGAGGTGATCTTATTTGAGAATTTCACAACAGTGGCCGTTATTGAGAGGCTTTTTTCTCAAGATGAAGAAATGCTTTTTGGAGTAAAAGTTGCATACTTCAATCAATCATCAAAAGATTTTATTATCATAGAATATACTCGTTATAGCTTGTTCTTTGAATTCTCTAAAGTAGTTATGAGCCAAAACCTTTTCTTATTGGTATATAATAGTCAACTTATCTTAATCGGCTTGCTGACTCTACTATTTGCTCAGAAAATTATAGTCAGAGGGTTATCAATACACAAAAACGGATTATCAAATAAAATATATGTTTTAAGTTACCTAGGCCATTATACAATCGGTTTTGTAATCGGGATATTTGGAATCCTAACGTTCGGAATCTTTCTTATTTATATGATATACAGCACTTTCTTAGAATTAGTAATTTTATTTGGTCAGTATCTAATCATTGCTACAACAATTTTTGTTCTTCCTCCGCTTGCTATTTGTTTGTTTCTGATTGCTAGGCGTCATTGGAGTCTGCATAATATGCTTCTCTTAATAATACTTATTTGCATTCCACTCATGCTTTCCATTTTCTTAATTTTTGATCCTAAAATATTATTTACAACCTATACATACTATGATGTCATTGCAAATGTGTTCGTAATTGGAACAATTTTTGGTATGTTATGCGGATTCTTCTATTACACCTTATTTCAATATGCCATTAGGAACACAAATTACTCTATCGCATTGCCTTGTTTTAAAAAGTCGTCTAATCGGAATTTGCTATTAGAAATGGTCTTTCCGATACTATTAATAATTGATGCTTTTGCGGTTCTCAGCATGATGTCCAACATTCTCTTGTATGATATAGTAACTATTGTAAGCTTTACTGTAAGCACGTGTGTATTTGCATTTGGCATAACCCTTTGGCTTGAATTTTTAGCAATTTTTCCTTACCTAAAACAGCAAACCTTGTCAATCACAAAATAGATAGCTGCTCTAATATCACATCTTTCTTAGACCTAAATGTGCATTAAAAGACCCTAACTGAGGATGCCTTGAATGATACAAATACCTTAGATTTGCTTTTTAGATCCATCTCAACAAATGACTTCTTTGTAATAACCGCATAAATAGGCATACCAATATCTATCTTTAAGCGTATGAGAGCTCCTTCGTCTTTCATGTCAACTATCTTTCCCTCAAATGTATTTCGTGCACTACTGCTGATTGGTTTCGTGCTGACTAATACATCCTCTGGTCTAAAAGCGATAGTGACATTACCTGTTTTTTCACCGAAGGCCTCTACAACTATCTTATTCTCAAGATTTATTTTCAAAATGCCATTTTCACTTTTCGCATATCCCCTAAATATATTGTCAAACCCGACAAACTTTGCTGTAAACTCATGTGATGGATTTTGAAATATTTCCTGGGGTGTTCCTAATTCTAATAGCTCTCCTTCATTTAAAATTCCTATTCTATCAGCTAGCACATACGCCTCAATCTGATCATGGGTTACATAAATTGTATTAATTTTAAATCTATCATGTAGCCTGCGTATTTCATCTCTAAGTGTTTTTCTTACCCGAGCATCCAATGCGCTCAAGGGTTCATCAAGAAGTAGAACCTCGGGCTGTATTACTAGTGCTCTTGCTAATGCCACCCTTTGTTTTTCACCACCGCTTAAAGTGTGAGGTTTTCTATCAAGCAGATGAGATATACCAAGCAGCTCTGCCATTTTCTCAGTTCTATCATCCATTTCATCCTTAGATAATTTCCTCATTTTAAGGCCAAATGAGATATTCTCACGAACAGTCAAGTGGGGAAAGAGAATAAAATCCTGGTAAACAAAGCCAATATTTCTGTTTTCTGGGGGCTCAAAAGTCACATCACGATTATTGATAATAATGGTCCCAGAGTCAATAGGAACTATACCAGCAATTGATTCAAGAAGCATAGTCTTTCCAGCACCAGACGGTCCAAGAATAACTAATAACTCGCCGTCCTCACTCATAAAAGATATATCATTGAGTTTGAAGTTTTTAACACTGCGTGTTAGGTGTCTGACTTCAATCATAGTACCCTACTCCTCCTTTGCACCTTTCAGTTGAATGTACTTTACAATTGCAAAGATTATTAAGGTTATTACAATTAATACTGACGTAATGGGAATCACTGCAGATAACCCAAACAAAACAAATCTCTTATAGATTAGTACAGGGGCTGTTGTGGGATAGTATGCTAGAATTATCACAGCACCGAATTCTGAGATTGCTCTAGCCCAACTTAGAATGCAACCCGTGATAATACTATGGGTTGCCATAGGTAGTTCAATGTAAAGGAATGCCTTAGATGGCTTAGCCCCGAGCGTTCTAGCAACATGATGATATCTGGGATCTATCTCTTGAAAACTTTCACGGACTGTTTTTATATAGAAAGGTGCACTCACAAACATTTGAGCTACAATTATTCCAAAAATAGTATCTATGAAATGTATGCCATATGATGAAAGGATCGCACCTATAGGTCCACTTTCTCCGAATAGCGTCAATAGGGCAATACCAGCTACCGTATGCGGTAAGAGTATTGGAATATCAATGATAGAATCTACAATTCTTTTTAGCGGAAAATCTTTTCTGGCCAAAATATACGCTAGAGGTGTTCCGAAAATAAAAGCTAAGAGTGTGGCTATGGCAGCTGTATAAAAGCTTAGAAATATCGAATACTGAACTTCATAGTCTAAAAGAGCATCAATAAAGGTGTGAGGTGAAGTTACCAGCAACACATTAACAACTGGTAAGAATAAGAAAAGGAAAATAATAAGCCCTAAGGTCATAAAAGAAATCAACATTAATGAAACTCTTCGTGTTTGCATTTTCATCACTAAAGAATTTTTGTTGTTTTCAAAGAATAAAAAGATAAGGAAAGTTTAAATATAGATAACAATTATGGCGAATAATTTGTAACATTTCCTCTTAAAGCTTCGGGAACTTTATTTACGTCATTTGTAAGTGCAGGATATATGGGTGGCTGACCTAAGCTTTCAAATACTTGCTGACCCGTTTTACTTAGGAGTAATTGCAAAAATCGTACTGCAATATCTGGATGTGGTGCTTTTTTAGGAATTGTCACACCATACAGTATCGGTTTTCCAATAATCAACGTACCATCAGATAAGGTTATGTTAACTTGTGAATAATACTCCACCTTATCCCAATACCCTAAGTTGATTTCTGAAGGCAGCTCAATATAGGATAAATTATGCTGAACTGCTACTGATTTATATTCAAAGGCATAATCAAGCTCGCCACTTTCTAGAAGTGCTAATAACTCAACAGACTTTGGCCGAATTATACGCCTACTGGAATTTATGAATAGAGACTCATATATATTCTTGCCGTAGTAAATATCACTTAATTTCCAAACTAAAAGAGTTCTATACCCACATGGATCTTGATCGGGATCAGAGTGGCCATACGTTACATCAGACCTATTTAGAATCTCATACCAGTTGTTTGCATTTATTTCATCGGCATATTTACTATTTTCTGTAAATGCAATAACCATCTCATTACGTGCAAAAATGATATACCAATCGGATAAATTCTCTGGAAACAAGTAATTTGTAATTACCTCATAATCAGCTACCGCAAGGATATCTGCGGTTCTATTGCCTTCTACTATTAACCTTGCAGCTGTCACACTTCCATATCCCTCTAAATTTACATGGACATCTGGATTTTCATGCATAAAGATTTCACTTAAACTTTTGAAAGGTACTGCTAAGCTGCCAGCATGCAAAATGGTCAGCTCTGTTTTTTGGGACTGATAAGTATATATGAAAATCATAGATACTCCGGCTAAGATAAGTAACAGCAGCAAAGCAATTAGTTTTCTATCCATGGTCATGTAACATCACCGATATGTATAATTATACATATCGACTATTTAAGGATTTCTGAATTTATTTACTTTCGTGATTTAGTGCCTATATTCACAATTAGGAACAATTGCAATGCTAAGTTCTTTTTCGGAGAGATATAAAAAGAGAAAAATGTTTATAAAGAACTTATTTTTCTCGATATGTATGACTGTACATATCGAAGGAGAGTGATTTTTGAAAAGGGCAAAAATTCTCTTAGTTATTAGATAATTGTAATAGCTTCTGTGGCAGGTATACTATTACAACAAAACTACTTTCAACTATCTTAACAACCAGAAGAGATAGAACAAGTTCCTTCTATGCAATTGACATTAGTAGGAAATGAGGCAATCGTTCTAAATGAAACAGATATTTTATCTTTACCAACATATACTGGCTCTGGTGGTTTTATAACAAGCGTTGGGAGTATCAGAGGCCCAGATAATTATATTGGTGTACTAATTACAGATTTGTTGGCCCTTGTAGGTGGAATAACGAGTAATGACAGTATCGAAGTCACAGCTAGCGATGGATACACAATGGTATTACTTATGAACAAATTATGAGTAATGTAACTAAGTATGATCCAAAAACAGGGAAGAGGTATCTTCTGGAGAACTTAAGATGATATTGGCATATAAAAAGAATGGAGAATATTTAACAGAAAAAGATGGTGGACCTTTAAGAATGGCTTTCGTTGAACCAGATGGCCTTTTAACTGATGGTCACTACTGGGTCAAGTTTGTAGTTGAAATTAAAATTAAACTGGCAGTGGAAGAATGGAACCTAACATTACGAGGCATCATGTCGAAATTCTCTATAGGTCTCCATGGGTTTGTGGACAGAAGTGTGCTCCCATCAAAATATATAAAGTATCTATGCAATTGTTTGTGTCACAATTTAGATAACTCACAACTATAACTCGAATAATTGTTTCTGGTAATTGATTTTAAACTATATTTTCCAATCTGGAACCGATTTCTTCTTAAAAATGAGTACCCTGATGAAGCCATTTATTGTGATAAAAAGATTGAGAAGTGAGTAGAAAAAGTAATACACGAAAAATTCATGAATTTTGAATTCAAATTCTAATTTTCTTGAAAATGCGAAAAATAAAATTGAAAACACTAAAAAACTTGTAAATGAGAAATATATGTTTCTAACAAAAGTTATACTAAGAGTTATTAGAAATAGAGCTGGCAGTGCAATATTGAACTTTATTGCAAGAAACAAAAAGATCAAAGAGAAAAATTTATACATCCACAAATCTGATACAAAGATGCTTAATAGGAAGAGCAACAAGGAAGGAAAGAGTAGTAATAAGGCAGGAATAACTATCTGAGGGTTACTAATAACCGTTTTTAACAGTGGCTTATACCACTCTTTAAGCCATAACGCTGTACCAATCGACCATCTTCTTCTTTGTTTTATCCAGTCTCTTAGACTTGAATGTACATGATTGTAGACTTTAACTTTTTTGGTGTACTTAAACCTATATCCACTTATAAAAGCCCTTGTGGCAATATCTGTGTCCTCATTAATGGTTCTTCTAAAGCCTTTAAGTGAACTAAAGACTTTTCTTCTCATAGCAAATGCGGAACCATTAATGGATGGGCATCTTTTCAAAAATCTTGCCAACAACCATGAGCCTATATTGAATCCGACATATTCGTAATATGTCATCTTCGATAAAAAAGAATCTCGTACAACCTCTTTCTTTATGTCCAAAATATCAGTATCTTTTATTTCTTCTATAATCTTCTCAATGAATTCTGAGTCATCTGGAATTTCTATATCCGAATCCAAGAAGAGCAATATCTGTCCTGAGGATAACTTCACAGCATTGTTTAAAGCATTTGCCTTTCCGATTCGTTCTTCGTTTATGATGAAATTAACCTTATCTCTAAATTTCTTTGAAATTTCTAGGGAAAATTCAGTAGGTTCGTCTATAATTACAAAAAGCTCTTTTTCAATATTCTGAATCAATAATTTAGTTAAAATTTTAGGCAGTAATTTTGACTCTCTATAGAC
>JAGGXT010000264.1 GCA_021162905.1 Candidatus Odinarchaeota archaeon
AAATAATCCAGGTTAAATAGTGATAGAAACTCGCTCCATAAGCGGTTTACCAAGATCATGATATCAGCTCCACACATAATACTTAGGAATATTTTTCTAAAGTTTAAGTATATTCGATTTGCAATAACAACATAATGAGAATTATGTTTCGCTTCCGACGTGAAAATCGGAAAACACAAAAAATACAAAATTAACTTTCAAATAAAGCTTTAAAAATATCAAAAAAGCCTAAACTATAAAAATTAAAGAAAGAAAAGTTTAAAATGCTTTGGAAGAACTATTGAAAACGATTTCCAAAAAGATGGTGATCTATGATATGGCAATTAATTTTGATATTAACGACTACGACTTATTTATTTTTGATGTAGAAGGAGTATTAGTAGAGGACATAGATAACCCAAAAAGATTTGAAGATGCCTACAGGTTCATGACGTATCTTAAGAATGAGAAAAAACAATTCGTTTGCTTGTCAAATATAGGTCGGAAATCTCATAGATATATCTATGAAAATCTAAAGAAATTAGGATTTCCAGTAACACCAGAGAACATTTTTTCTGCTGGAAGACTTGCAACACTGTACTTCAAGGAGAATGGTTATGAGAATGCTCGAATATATTTAATTTCCGAAGGTGGTGTCTTAGAAGACTTCTTAAGAGCTGGATTAAATATTGTTAGCAATCCTCCTGTTGACTTTGTCGTGGTTGCTATGGATAGAGGGCTAACATATCAGAAACTTAATTTTGCTGCTAGAATGCTGTTAGAGGGGGCTAAACTTATTGGTGTTGGAGGAGGATTCATAGTAGAGGGGACATATTTAGGTGAAAAAGGAAAATTCTTAGGCGAAGAAGCTTTTGTTTATATGCTCAGCAAAGCAACATCCATTAAACCAATCATGATAGGCAAACCTCATAAAATAATATTTGATATAATTCTTTCATCATATCAAGTCGATAGGAGTAAAGTTATAATAATTGGTGATAAGCTGGAAACCGATATAAAAGGAGGAAAGAAAGCTGGAATACACACAATGTTGATAAATAGAGGAAGATATGGCAAGGAGATATTAGATAAACTTGATGACAATGAACGTCCTGATTTTACTATAAACTCTTTCGATGATATATTTACAACCTCGAAAGATTGATAATTTGCTAATATATAATTCATCATCATTAAATTCTTATCTAACAAGGTTAGCACATGCATTTCGCACATGTACGATCTATCGCTATCCTCTTTTAAGTTAACCTTCCTGATGTTACTAATAAAGTTTATTAATATTAATTTTTGTATTTTTTTTAGGAGTACGAAAAGGTGTAAAGCTATGGAGATACTGAACTCCAGAGAGGGCGTAATACATCTTGATGATGGCACAATTCTTAAACTAAAAATTGAAATCGTTGACATCCGTGAATTGGGATTTTCACCCTTTGGAGGTGTTAACATAGTAGTAAAACCAATGGGAGGTATCGCTACAAAAGAAGTGCCATCTAAACTAAAGCAACAAGTGAAGAATAGACCCTTGATACCACCTATAGAACCTCAAGATGGTTGGGAATTAGTAGGAATAAAACAACAAGAGGAGGCAACTCATGAGGGATTAATTACTACATCTAAGGGTAAGTTTATTGTAAAAGTCAGAGCCGAAGTTCTTATGGTAGCAAGAAATCTTCTCTACAAAACAATAACTGATGAGCCCATTTATCGAGCAATGTGGATATATAAGGTATCCTGGATACCAGCTAAATAGGTGGTATTAATGATGAAAACAAATAACATGTATTCTGTAAGCACTTTTGGAAAAATTGGTGATACGACTGTTGTATCTATTTTTTATCAAAATCAAAAGCTTGCAAGACTATCAACGTCTTCTCTTGATGCTTTAATAGAGGATGCTAATAAATTATTTGAAGCACATAATTACATTCAGGCATGTGAGAAATATTATAAGGTAATGGAGGAAATTATTAAAAAGCTGGCTGAACTATATCAAAGTTCTAATGAAAAAATTAGTAAAATTATTGAAAAAGTAAAAAATTCTGGATTTTGGTATACGCGACTTCTTGAACAAGCAGCATTAGAAATTTCAAAGCTGTTTAAAGAAAAGGGATTAGACAAGGATTTACCTTTTTATGATGCATGGGAAGACGCTCTACGGTTGCATAGAGACTGCTTTCACGAACAAATACTTACTCCAGAATCCATTGAGGAGAAAAAGAAAAAAATTATGATTGTTTATACAAGAATTAAAGAAATCCTCACAAAAACAGATGAGCAATACCTCATTATGTACGATCAGGGAGATAATAGTAGTTATTAATCAATGCATCCTATAAGCTATAAATAGATGATATAGTGTACGTATAAAGATATTATCGGTAGTGCGAGTAAGGATACTGTTTATAAATTATGGTGTTTGGCTTGATTACCGAAACTATGGTTTTCTCAAGTAGATCATTTAGGAGGTTTTTCCAATCAGAGACAACAGAGTTAAAGGGTATTTATGAATCTTCTTTATTTTCTGAAAAATTATTCGTTGAACGGGAAAATGTAAAAGAATCATTTGAAAGATTTCTCTTAATGAGCGAAAGTGAAAAAATAAAATTACCAAGAAATATTTATCTCTTGGTTGGATGTAAAGGGTCAGGAAAAACATGGAGCTTAGTTAGATTATCAACGCTACTTGAGCAAAAAGGAAAAAATGTTCTTTTTTTATTACTTAGAGATAAATTTTGGGAGCCTTTCATATCAGCATTTAAAGTAAGTACTCTTAAAGATTTAAGAGACACAATCTTAGATTTATATGAAAATACAGGCACCATAACATACGTTTTTCTTGATTCTATTGATTCCCTTAGCGAAATCGAGACTAAAAAGCTATTTCAAGTCGTAAAACAACTCGGAGGCATTAAGGGAGTCTCATTTATTCTTAGTATTCAAAGAGGCGATTTTTGTTTTAATCCAAGATTTTCTGAAAAATATGGAGAGCTTAGGAAGTATATATACCAATTTGAGAGAGAACCTATCACATTAAGACCTATCTCAGCGTTATTAGGTATCTTTAATTGTAGAGAGTTCAGAGAAGCAAAAATGAAATATAAGATAAGTATTCCTAGTGAATTTCAAGATGTCTTTCGCTATCCATTATTCATGAGGAAAATATATAACAGAGAATACAAGGTATTCAAAACTGCGCACATATATGATTTTCTCGAATTAAGCAACGATTTAAGAAAAGCTCTCCATGAAAGAATTTTATTAATAAAAAATTCAAAAGAAAGAAGAGTCCCACTCAGAGTCTTTAAGAAGAATCTATCTAAGTCTGTGTTTATTAAGTTGGTAAACTATTGCTTCATTAGAATATTTTTTGAGGATGATGACTTCTACATTACTTTGGAGAACTTCTTTTTAGACACCAACTGGAATATTTAAAAATAGGTATATTTTTTACGGCTTCATTCTTCTTATGCACCTAACGTAATGTAATTATAGGAAAAACAATAAGGTTATCTTAAAAGGTGAGTGGATTGAGTGACGAGAAGAATTATGTAATTGAGACCATAGAACTTACTAAGTTCTTCGGTTCTAAGAATGTCGTTTATAACTTAAATTTGAAGGTTCCTAAAAATACCATTTTTGGCTTTTTAGGGCCTAATGGTGCAGGAAAATCTACAACTATAAAATTAATTTTAGGATTACTAAGACCCACTTTTGGGGAGGCGAGGGTGTTTGGGCTGGATTCTACCCTTTTCCATAGAGAAATCATGAAAAAAGTGGGTTATCAGCCAGAAAAACCAATTGCTTATGAAAATTTAACAGCATTTAACTTTCTTAAATTTATGGCAAGACTATATGGATATTCACCGAATGTCGCTACAGAAAAAGCTAGGGAATGTCTAGACTTTGTTGGTCTGGGGAAATTGGCATTTACGATAATTAAGAATTTTTCTGCTGGTCAGAAGCAAAGACTCTCGCTTGCTCAAGCATTAATAAACGAACCTGAGTTGCTTATTTTAGATGAGCCTACCTCGAACTTGGATCCTCTTGGCAGAATAGAAATAATGGACAAGATAAAAGAGTTAGTTAAAGAAAAAAACGTAACTATTTTCATTTCATCACACATTCTGCCTGAAATAGAGAGAATCTGCGACCATGTTGCTATTATAAATAATGGTAGGCTTGTAATTCAGGGGAAAATTTCGGATTTGGTTAAAGATGTAAAGGATACAGTTTATGTGGTTGTTGCTTCAGAAACTGAGAAATTAAAAGATTCTGTAGAGACTCTCGGCTATGTTAAGGATGTGTATGTAAGAGACGATGCTGTTTATATCTCCATCGATTTAAATGATGCCGATAGACTTTGGAAAGATATCCCAAAAATAATTACAACATTAAATATTGAACTAAGAGAGTTCCGACCTTTAAGAAGCTCATTGGAGAAGAGTTTTATTGATGCACTGGGGGTTAAGACCCTTGGCGAAGAATTTATCCTTTAAAGATAGGTTGATACACATATCAAATTTAATTTTAGAAAAAATTTACCAAAATAAGATTATTGCCATTGCGGCAATGGAATTATCAATGCTAATTCCAACTAAGAAGTTTTTAGCAATATTTCTCGTAATGCTTTTTCCAGTCATTGTAGCTAGCTATCCCTCGATTGATAATTTGAATAAAATACCGATTACTGAATTTGTACGTTACTTTGAAAAGGATATTGGCAATATTATACTATCATATTGGGTTGGTTTGCCTGGACAGATAATCGCTATTATGATTGCAAGCGAATTTATAGCAGGAGAACTGGATAAGGAAACTCTTAAGCTGCTATTTACTAAACCAATGAGGAAAATTGATATAATTCTCGGGAAGTTGATAGCATTTATAATTTTAATGCTAACTGTTATGATTCCTGTTCTACTAATTAGGACTTCAGCTTTTATATTAATTTTTAACAAGGGATATGATGAGCTAGTTGCAATTTTATCCTCTTCTTTCTGGTGGGGATTGGGCATAATTATGCTTGGATTGATATTCATATCATCACTAGGAATTTTAATCTCATCCTTGATGAAAAAACCACTCTATGCGGCGTTAGCAGCAATAATTTTCTTAGTTGGTATACAATTATTCATAGGGTTAATTCCATTCATTTCTGATCCAACGAGATACACTTTCACATATCAGATGGGAGTAATACTCGAGGAGGTTTACTATTTAAGTGATTCCAACCTTTACAGAGGAGACCCCTTATTATCACTTACATTCTTTGTAACCGCAACAATTATAGATTTAATCATAGCTGAAATAGCCCTCATAAGAAAGGAGGTGCCATAATTGAAAAACAAGGTTATCCTAATAA
>JAGGXT010000030.1 GCA_021162905.1 Candidatus Odinarchaeota archaeon
AAAATAACACACATCAAATTGAAAATATTACATTTGATTGCAAACGCGTAATCTTTACAGGTTTTATTGAGCATAAATACTTAGCTCCCTTGCTTGCACTTACAGAAATCGCTTGTTTCCCTTCGCTTGTCCCTGAATCATTCGGATTAGTCCTCCTAGAAGCGGCATCGGCTGGTGCAATCCCTGTGGCATCATATTTTAGTGGCTTTAAGGGTATATTGAATAGCTTCAAAGAGGTATTGCCGGAGCAAATTTTTGAGCTCCTTACATTACCAATTAGTGGACATGAAGTAATTCCAACAATGATGACCAAAATTTCAACACTGCTAAAAGAAAAACCTAATATTCGTACGAAACTGCGAGAATTGGTCGTCAAAGAGTTTAGTTGGGAAAGTGTTACCAGAAAATTGGAATGCGTATACAACGATGTATTAGCAAACGCAAAATAATAATTGATATCCTAATTTCCTAATCAAAAATTATTTTTCAATAAGACACAAACTCGAAAACTTTATTTGACTTGTAGCACTTTTTATGTGCATTAAAGTTAATTTGGTGATGAGCCTTATGCAACGGTTCAATGTCTTCTTTAAACGTGTTTTCTCAGAATACTCAAACAAAGTACTTGCTCTACTAAATCATCTTCTCCCTGTTGATTGTGGACATAGCGTTCTAAGAGAATTACCCGTTGAGATAGTCAAAGGTGCTCTTCGAATTGACAAGATTTACGAAACAGACACGGGACGAATCATGATAATTGATTTCGAAGAACCGTTTACGTTGGATTCCTACTTTGAGATTTTAATGCATACCGCCGCACACATACACTCAACTGGATATTGCAAAGAGATTATCAAAAGTAAAAACATTAGAACAAATTATATACCGCTCATCATATCGATTAACATAACTAAACGACATTTAAACCTCTTGATGGTGCATAACCTCGCCGCCAAAATAAATGATGGTGTATACGTAATAGAAGCATCACCATTCTTCAAGATATATCTCATAGTTTTTAGTGAAATGAACGTGGCTGAGCACCTCCTAATGGCTGCTAACTTATGTGAAACACCAGAGGAATGCCGCTCTCTTGGAGAGAAACTTAGACGACCTGAATTGTGGGAGAAGGCAATAAAGCAAGGCGATGAGAAAATTAAAAAAATCTTGCATCAATTGGTTATTACATATGGGGAAATGCTATGCCTGCTGAATCCTGATGCCGAATACCTCTTACATGTCTGGCGTTTTTCAAATGCAGAAGCTCGTGAGATTGCAAAAGATATATTAGCCGCTATGTTAATATTATTCTCGAAGGAGGTGGTACAAATAAGTGTGAGTGAGATACTGACCGAAAAAGAAGTACGCGATATCATAGAAGCACTAGGAATAGAAAAAGCTATCAACGCAGTTGGTCTAAAGAGAGTTATTGATGCTGTTGGTCTGGAAAGAGTTATCAAGGAAGTTGGCGTTGAAAATATAATCGACACTCTCGGAAAAATATTAAACCTAAGTGAAGAAGAGAAAAAAATGCTTCTGCGCAAATATAAGCAACAGAAGCATTGATTATTACGGTCATGATCACATACGGTAGAGCACGTGGAGTATACAGTTGATAAGAAGAGAATGTACCTCGTTTTTTGCAAATATTTGGTAAATCGATTCTGTGACAAATCTAAAATTTACATTTAATTTGATACTGTTTTTAGTTAACCAGTTTTGATGTTCCTCTGAAAATTTTTCATTCGAGACCCTCTTTACTCTTAGTGTAAAGATATAAAAGCGAAGCTGTTGCAAAAGATACGCTAACAACTATTATTAGAAAAGCAGAGCCGAGAATCCCTAACCCTTCTAATTCACTAACAATCTCATTGTGCGTGTTATTTATCAAGATATTTCCTTCTACAATCCTGCCACTGCAAAACTGGAAATAAAACGCATAATGATTATTTGATACTGTGTTGTTTACTATCATTATTGTTGAGCTCCCTTTAGCAAATACTCCATTATAACACTCAGAGATAGTATTATTAGCAATGCCTAACTTCTTACTGTCTTGAATTTCTATACCAGAGCCAATGTTCTTACGTATCACATTTCCTCTAATCGTAACATTTTCTGAACGCTCTATGAAAATTCCATCTCTGTTCATTGAAATATCATTACCTGAGAGACAAATATTTGAGCTTCGAAACAGAAAAATGCCTTCAAAATGATTATACGTTATCTTACAGTCCTCTATTACAATTGATTCGCTTCTACTCACTATTATGCCTGCGGTCGTATCACTAATCTCCGCCCCGACAATACGAATATTTTTTGAGAAAATAATTATTAACTGACCTATACTTTTATCATTTATAACAAGATCGCTCTTGTTAAACAAACACAGAAGGGGCTTATTATTTACTGTATTGCCATGAGCAAATATATTAAATGAGGTGCTATTAAAACCAGTCACATAAAGACCACAATGAAGCAGAGAATTATCTACCAGCGTGACATTAACATTCTCATCAAGCAGAATACCATAAGAGAAATAATTACTTATAGTGTTGTTAGCTAAAAGGACATTTTCCGACCCAGCGACAACTATCCCTTCATGTGAGGCTCTATTTATTGTGTTATTGAATATCATAATGTTGCTTACATTAAACACTTGAATCCCATATTCGTTATCAGAAAATATGTTGTCATATAAAGTAATATTTTCGGCGTTCTCAATAAATAAACCATTACAAAATTGAAATTTAGAACCCGATACAATCACATTGTCAGTACCAATCCAGACACCTTCGCCCCCAACATAGCTTATCGTACTATTTCTCATTAAAAATTTAGCTCCTTTGTACACAACAATATAATAGCTCTTCCTATATGCATACCCGGCTATCCACGAATCAATTATCGTTAAGTTGCCTCCCGCATAT
>JAGGXT010000327.1 GCA_021162905.1 Candidatus Odinarchaeota archaeon
AGAATCGGCTGTAAAACTCAATTTAAGGATAATTCACTAACTTTTAATCGAGTGCCTAACGATTTTCATATAGATAGATTTATAATTTCGTCAACATCAAGTTTAGTACAAAAATCTATATGTAATGGTGGTGTTTTTCTTGGACATAGAGGAGAAAATTGAATTATTCAAAAAACCACCTACAGAGGAAATATTAACAATAGAAGATCTTCATAATTACATTGAAAATGGCATTCCTTTGAAACACTATCAAGGTTTTGAAATATCGGGATTTGTTCACTTAGGAACTGGATTGATTAGTGGCCTAAAAATAGCGCATCTTCAAAAGGCAGGAGTAGAAACAACAATTTTCCTAGCTGATTGGCATAGCTGGATAAATGATAAATTAGGAGGAGATATGGAAACAATAAGGTGGGTTGCAAAAAACTATTTCGCAGAAGCCATGAAACTCAGTGTTAAAGCAATGGGTGGAGATCCAGATAAAGTAAATATTATTTTGGGTAGTGAATTGTATGAGGAAAATCCACACTATTGGGAGACAGTGATCGATGTAGCAAAACATACCACACTATCAAGAGTTAGAAGATCGATAACTATAATGGGCAGAAAAATGGGAGAAAGTCTTGATTTCGCCAAACTAATATATCCCGTTATGCAAGTTGCGGATATTTTCACCCTTCAAGTTAACATCGCACATGCCGGATTAGATCAAAGAAAAGCTCATGTTATAGCTAGAGAAGTGGCACTAAAAATAAGAGTTAATAAATTAACAGCAGAGATTGATGGGGAAGAAAAAGTAATAAAACCAATAGCATTGCACCATTCTCTCTTGCTTGGATTCCAAATAAGTGATGATGATGTAAGAATGATAAAAGAAGCGGAAAGCAAGGGAGACTCCATAGCAGCTAAAGATATATTTATTGACGTGAAAATGAGCAAATCAAAGCCAAAGAGTGCTATTTTTGTTCACGATTCTCCAGAGGAGATAAAAGATAAAATAAGGAGTGCATATTGCCCAGCTAGGCAAATAGAATATAACCCAATTATAGACATTACAAGATTATTAATATTCCCCCTCGATGGAGAACTCCATATTGATAGACCCGCTAAATTTGGCGGACCAGTGGATTACACGAGCTTCGATGAACTAAAGAGTGATTTCCAAAAAGGAGCTTTACATCCACTAGATTTGAAGAATGGTGTTGCAGAATGGCTTATCAGAAAGTTAGATCCTATAAATAAGTACTTTAGTAGCGGTCCTGGTAAAAAAGCTTTTGAAAGAATGAAAGAAATAAGGATCACGAGATAATTAAATAGAAATAATAAGGTATAGAGGAAGCTAATATTTAAGTCTTTTTCTCCTTTGTTAATTCTTCTGCTTCACACACAGCTTCATCAAAAATATCTACAGGATACCTATTGTGAAGTGAGCTTATTTTTGGCTTAGCAACATATTTTCTAATAAGTATCCAAGCTCCTATGTCTTTAACGATAAAACCAGAATATATGCATAAACAACACCAACCATTCCGTACATTGGAATAAAAAGTATAAGAAATATAGCACGGATTGATTGTTATATAGCCCATATTACGGCAAGGCTTCTAGTTCTGCCTACACCAGCAGGAATTTGATCGCCAAGCCAAGAATACAGATCTGTAATTGAAAAATTAATAAGGGCCCTAAAAGAACTATTGCGGGTGCCCAATCTAGACCCGCTGCGCCTAAAATGAATCTTGCTCCAACAGCAAATAGGGAAGACACGAGCAAAAAAGTGAAAAAGTTAGACCATTTAAGCCCTTGAGAAACATAATAGTCGGTAAGGACTTGTTTACCATGTGAATAACTTTCTGAAAATTCCTGAAAGAAAACCTTGAGTAAATAAAATAGTTAAAATATGGCCATAACTTTATTTCTTTATTGCTATTCGAAGTTAACCAGACTGTATATACTATTATTTATTTTACTTAATCCTATGTTTTTCTCGAAAGCTTAGGATGCTTATATGTAGCCTCCTTAGGAATTACATTGACACCTAATGCCAAGGAGTTTTGAGAAATCACGGTATAATTTTTGCCTCTGGGATGAAATTCCATGCGATATTTATAGTTAAGGGATTTTCACTATCGATAGAGTTTGTTATGCCGTCTTCTGAGTTCTTATCAAAAACATCAGTAAGAGTCACATTTAGTTTTTTCTAAGCCAGAAAGTTGTGTAGTTCTTGGTCCAAAAAGATATATAACGCCACTACCCTTATTTAGAAACGCATTAATTAAATCCACATCTGGTGAGTTAATAGGGATATCTAATAAAATTAGTACATCAAATTCCGATTCATTAAGTAAGAGAAGATCATTCCCTTCTGTTACCCTAAAGCAAGGATTTAGGTTAAGAGCGTTGCTTAATGATAAGGAATAATCATTATAAATTGTATGAAATATTAATAACGAGATTTTCAAATTCTTGTTGTGATGACGCATGGATAGAGTTTAAGTAACCAATTATAGATATTGAAGGTAAGATCCATAATAGAAGAAGAATTGTACTTTTCGCATTTACCATCACCAAGTGCGGGCTACAAACAAAAATATATTGATAATGCTAATACCTAAAAATTTATTTATATATTACATATAAAGCAGGAGTCATGAATATGGATTTACCTAAAGCAATAATTATAGATTTGGATGGAACAATTGCAAATAATGAGAAAAGATTGCTAATGAGTATAAAAGATGTTATTGGACATGAGATTTCTCTTATCAGAAGAAGCTATGACATCATCAAGGAGGTTTCAGATAATCCAAGAATCAGATCAAAAATTTACGATATTTTTTTATCCCCAAAATATGTGCCAATGGATGAACCTATTCCTAACTCAAAAGAGGTTATTAATCGCATTCACAAAGATATGGGACTTAAAGTTATCTATGTAACAGGTAGACCAGAAAAAATGAGACGAATAACTATAAAATGGTTAAAATTGCATGGTTATCCAATTGGCGAGCTTTATATGAAAAAGAGAAAGTATGAAAAGGAGTTTGATTTTAAGAAAAGAGTCTTCTCAGAGCTTAAAATGGAATTTGATATAGTTGCTGTTATTGGGGATACGTCAAATGATGTTGCCGCTGCTAAGGCAAATAGGATAATATCCATAGCGATAACAACAAACTTTTCAAGAAACGAATTAGACTCTGCAGACTTTATAGTTGATGATTGGTTAGAGATAGAAGATATTATAAAGAACTTACTAAAATGCGCATAATAATGGGAAACATAAGTTGGGGGTGTTCTGAACAGTGGATTTTGAAAGTGAATTATTAAAACGATTAAAGAATTGCAAAAAGCTTGTAATATGTGGAGTAGGCAATATAATGAAAGGGGATGACTACGTAGGGCCTTTTATAGTTGACCTTTTAAGTGAAAGATTTAAGAACCTTACGCACGATAAAGTTGCACTTTTTAATTGCGAGGAGATACCTGAAAGCTTTGTTGAAAAGATAATTCAAGAAAAACCAACTCATATACTTTTTATAGATGCTGCTCTTTTTGATTGCAAACCTGGTACGTTCAAAGTATTTAATATTACTGATATTGTAAATAGGTTAGTTTCTACACATAATGTTCCACTTACATTACTTATAGAGTACATAAGTAGAAGGTTAGAATATACGCCAGAAGTATTTATTATCGGAATTCAGC
>JAGGXT010000246.1 GCA_021162905.1 Candidatus Odinarchaeota archaeon
ATTGAATATTTAAGAATACCTAGGTCAAAGAAAAAAGTGAATACAATTATCAAGCAAATAGAAAAACTATTGGATGAAATAAAAGTTGTTTCTTATCAAATAATAACATTAACAAATTTAGCAGAAATGTATAGTAAAATAAAGTTAAATCAAAAGGTAAGAAAAGTCATTAACAATTCCAAAAAGCTTATCGAACAAATTAGTGATGGATATGAAAAGATAGCTGCGCTCAGAAGGATAGCTGTAACACTCTCGCAGATAGGTATGGCAGAGGAGGCTATTAGTACACTTAGAGAGGCTATTAAAAGGGTAGATGAAATAAGTGATGAGAAAAGGAAAATGTTGGCATTTCGAACAATAGCAATAGAGTTGGGAAAGCTTGGAAAGTTTAAGCAAGCAATCGAGATAGCTATGAAAATAGAAAATGATCTTAAGCGTGACTATACGATGCGCGAAATAATGAAGTCTATTATTGAAAAAGCAGAGATTGAGTTAGCAACATATCTGCTTGACGGCATTCAAGATAATAGAATTAGAGCGGAATGCCAAAAGGATATAGCATTAACTTTGATAAAATATGGTAAATTAAAGGCAGCAGAAATGATTGCTGATGGCATTTCTGATGAGGATTTGAAAATATTAGCATATGGATGTTTGATGTGCGAACGCATAAAACGTGGATTAGAGGAATTAGATGTATCGGAGATCGTATCACTGAAAGAGAGATTATTAGAAATTGAGCCTCAGGAGAAGAAAAATAAGATTGTAGAACAATTTGCAAGGTATTTAATTGAAATTCAAATGTATATTGAAGCAGTAGATCTTATATCGAGAATAGAAGACCCATTAAAGAGATTGTGGATTTTAAGAGATATTAGAGAGGAAATTTTAAAGTAGGTGGGAGAATGGTAACAGTTAATGTTGTTGAGAATAATAATCTCGCCCAAGCATTATTAACATTATTAAGGGACAAAAATACGCCAACAGAGAAATTTAGAGACTACTTAAAGAAAATTGGGGCTGTTCTAGCCTCAGAAGCTTCACAAGAGTTTGACACTAAGGATACTAAAGTTATAACCCCTATGGATGCTGAAACTAAAGGTGTAATCATAGAAGAAGATATTGTTATTCTTGCAATTTTAAGAGCTGGAATGTTTATGGCTGAGGGAGTAAGATATGTACTGCCAAATTCAAGAATTGGATTCGTAGGAATTGAAAAAGCAGAAGAAGATACTGAAATAAAATATATCTCTATCCCAGAAATCTCAGGAAAAACAGTAATTATTGTTGACCCTATACTTGCAACGGGATGCACTATTTCAAAGATTATTGAAAAACCAATTTTTGACGATGTAAAAAAGATTATTATAATCACAGTAATAGCAACAGAGGAGGGTATTTACAAATTGGCTGATATAAAACCAGATATTGCTATCTATACAGCTGCTGTAGATCCAGAGCTTGATGAAAAAGCATTTGTTATTCCAGGTCTTGGAGACGCCGCAAAAAGAGCATTTGGCTGGTGATATATACTGATAAATATTTTAGTTTTTTAGTTAGCTAATTATCATTTCTAGAGATTAATTGTAATCTTTATTCTGGAAGTAAATCCTCAAGAAGTCCCATTTTCTTAAGCAAAGTTACGACGATATATGTTTTTTCATCCCTATATTGTCTACCCCACATACCATCTCGTTTTTGCATTTTTATTATAACTGGAAGAGAATTGTGAACCATTCTAATCGCAATATCATACTTATCAAAAAAGCTAAGTGTGTGCAGCACAAAAAATGTATCTTCATAAGAAGTAGAATAAAATCTTACTCTCCATCTACCTTTATATTGAAGCTTTTCCAGCTGAGTTAATCCTTTTTCAATTATGGCTTCATACTCTTTTCTAAAACTCAAAGCACGCAGAGATAAATTTGTACAGACAGAGCAGCAATAAAAACCATTCTCCATGAATTTTGCAAGCCTTTCCAAGGCTCCAAGAACTTTACTATTGATAACATTAATCTTTTGAAGAACATATAAAACAAAAGCAGAAACATTATATCCATTCACTCTAAAGGTTTTACCACCAAATAATCGTCGTTTCTCTGTGTTTGTATAGAAAAAATTCTCAGAATATGTATTCTTATTGTTCTGTTGAGATAAAATAAAGTTCACCCCTCGCCTATAGTTAGAACCTATTAGACCTAAATCAAATAATATTTCAACATTCCACGCGGTCAGATAAGTTGATCCTTCCCAGCTACCATTTGGCTCTTGTGAATTAGATAACTCAGATAAAGTCAGAGTTTTTACTTTTGTGTCTAAAGTTTCATCAATTTTATTAAATTGCTTCCTAGCTAAGAACCCACTCCGAGAAATACAACTTAAAAGAGATGGAAGAGGATTAACTTTAAGCTTCATTTAACAATCACACCTGATTTAATGAAACATAGAGAAATCTTAGTATAAAAGAAATAAAGACTTATGATATTTATACATTAATAGAAAATTTCTAATGATTACATTCAAGTTATATAAAGTTTCATTGCTCAGCGCTTCTTTCTTTCAATTTTAACAATCGTTCTCTCAGGTATTCTTCTTCCTTAATAGCTGTTCTTGCAAGTTCTCGTATTATATCAGACTTTGTGACAATTCCTAGCACAATACCATTTTCATCTACAACAGGTAATCCATCAACGTCATACTTAATCATCAATTTAGCAGCCTCTGCCGTATCTGTATCGAGAGATATTGTTGTAGGAACTTCGATCATAAAATCTTCTGCTAATAATGGTGTAATTTTCACGTATCTAGCCATCTTTCTACCTTTAAGCTTTCTTATCCAAACAACCCTTCGATGCTTTATACCTCCGACAGAATCCGTTATTGGAACAAAAACTAATCGATTTTCGGAAATTAAGCCTATTGGAGCGTTTCTTTCAACCACAACTACAGCGTCTAAATAGTTTGTCTCCATAACACGAATGACATGAGCTATTGAGTGATGTCTATGAACAGCACCAATGCTTCTGGGTTGCATAATATTCTCAACTTTTGCTCGCCCAGTTGCATGTTTAGCGTAGGCTTTAACAATATCATCTTTAGTAATAATCCCAACTATCGACCCGTTTTTTTCCACCAAGAGAGCATCAACATCGTAAAATAGCATCATATTTGCAGCATCTTCTATTGTGGCATATGCAGATATTCTTGGTGGATCAGGGGTCATAACCTGTTCAATGAATCTTAGGTCAAATTCACGACGCATCCATATGGGACCCCTTATTCCAAGAGCTCGAATAATATTTCTCTTTGAGAGTATTCCAAGTATTGAACCTTCATCATCCACAACAACCAGATGATTTACTTTATATCGAAGCATTAAATTCCTTGCGTGCTCTAATGTATCAGTAGGTAGTATTTCGATATATCCTTTCTGCATTATCTCTTCTACGGTTAACTCTGGTTTTATAACAGCAGATGCTGGTTTTTTAACAAGAACTGTTTGTAACGTACTTTCTGATGGGGCATAAACAATTTCCTCTGCTGGTACTGGAACTTCCCAAGGCTTAACTGCAACAGCCTCTGGTTTCTTACCAAGCATATACGCTCTCAGTAGATCTAACTGTGTTATAACACCTATTACCTCACCATTTTCATCAATTACAGGCAATAAAGTATAATCATGATCAACTATGAACCTAGCAACCATATCAATCGGCAAATCCTTCGTGACAACCATAACACCACGAGTCATAAATCGTTTAACCTTTCCAGGAGTGCGAGGTCTTTCAGACTCTCTAGCAAACATCCAGCTCTTCTTATCTATAAGATCTTTTGGTGTGAGAATTCCCCATAAGTTGCCATCTTTCTTTATAACTAGAGCTGCCTTTACATGATCTTCTACGAATTTATGCCAGACTTTATCTATTCTTTCATCTGGGTCTATCTTGTAAAAGTCTGCAGTCATAACTTCACTTACTGTTTTAGCTCTTGGTGTAAATCCTAGAGATATCAAAACCCTTAGAATATCTATAACTGTAATAACACCAAGAAGAAATGGCTCACGAAGCGATTTAACAACAGGGATAGCTTCAAGATTGTTTTTGATCATTACTTTTGCGACCTCAAAAATGTCTAAATCTTGAGTTATAATAGGATGAGAAACCATAAAGTCCTTAACAGGAGCTACAGAGCTTATACCTTTTAAAGGTATTTTCAGTTTGAGAGAAGTTAATTTAATGACATCTATTCTTCTTAAATAACCTAATAGCTTGCCATTCTCATCTACGACTGGGATCACTCTTACACCAGTTTCTCTAAAGATTTTCCTGGCCTTGCCAATATGATCATCAGGTTTTAATACTTTTGGTGGTTTTTGCATGACCTCCCATACACGCATTTGAGAAACCTCCTGTCAGCATAGCTGCTATAAAGCAAAAAAGCTTCGTTTATGAAGCCATAACTATTTTATTAGAGAGTTATTTAAATATTACTTGCCCGTTATGAGATTTATAGATATAGTCATTTATCATTATATATTGTAGAGGTTTTACAAATGAGCGATGATGAAAGAAAAAGGAAATCGTTATATGCGATAATAGCAGGGATTTTATTGTTGATAAGTGGAGCACATGGAAGTTTAGGTGATATTCCTCAACTTATAATTGCAGCTGCATCAAGTGGATTTATTACGGTACAAATTGCTAGATTTCTGATTACATTGCTTATTATAATTGCATTCCTTGGAGGAATTAGTGTTATCATAGGAGGTTTTCTATTAAGAATTAAGCTACCAACTGTAGTCTCAAACTTCTTAATTTCGATAGGGAGCGGAGTAAGCGTATTTAATTTTGTGATAGAAATAATTTTAATAGGCCCAGCATTAAAATTAGCTATTTTAAGGTATGAGACCCCGTCCATATTAAATCTAGGTTTTCGGTACATAATTATCATGTTAGCTATCTTTTTCGTCTTTATGGCTCTAATTAAAGATGTCATCGGTTTCATTATAGCGTTTATTGCAGGATTTTTGATGAACGTAGCAAGCTCTTTTTCTGATTTCCTATTGATTTTAAATTTTCTTGGAAAATTGGGTATTGTTAGGCCACCATTAATAATTGTTAATCTTCTTACAATTTCGTTTTTTTCCGGATCAATATTCTTAGCTAGTGCCATTCTGAATGGTTATAAAATTTACAAGCTTGGATTTATACTTGGACTAATTGCTATTGCGCTTTATGTACTTCCATTTTTGGCTATTCTTATAAGTACTGTTCTTGATCTGATTAATGTCATTAGGATCATTATTGCCAGTGTAGGAATGTTATTTGGCGTGCTTTCTATAGTTATGGGATTTCAGAAACTTTCTAAATAATAACTGTGTTAAAAAATTAATAAACTCGTCATTAAAAATAACTTAACTCAATATTAGGGGATTATTATGAGTGAAAAGGCAATAAGGCTGAGAGTAGCGGAAGCTTATAGGGATGATGTAGGTAGAAGAATAGTTAGAATAACTCCTGAAATTATGCGATCACTAAATTTGAGGCCGGGAGATTACGTTGAAATACAAGGAGCAAGATCTACTGTTGCTATTCTAATGGTTGCAGAACCTGATGAGGAACCTGATATAATTAGAATGGATGGCCTTATGCGGGATAATTTAGGAATTAAACTGGGCGATTACGTTGCTATTAAAAAAGCAAAGGTAGTTCCTGCAAAAAAGGTAGTACTGTCGCCACAACAAACTGTTAGCTTTGGCAGTGGGTTTGAGAATTATATAAGAAGGCAGCTTCAAGGAATTCCGATTACAAAAGGAGATTTGATTACAATTCCAGTTTTAGGAATGAACTTAAGGTTAACAGTAGTAGAAACCCAACCAGATATGCCAGTTCGAGTGGTATCAACAACTTATGTTGAAGTCTTGCCATCTATTGCTGTAGCGATGAAAAAACCAGCAAAGATTAGATATGAAGATATTGGAGGACTAAAAAATGTTATAGATAGAATAAGAGAAATCATCGAATTGCCATTAAAACACCCAGAACTCTTTTATCATCTTGGAATTGAACCGCCTAAAGGTGTTTTACTTTATGGACCACCAGGTGCCGGAAAAACTTTACTGGCTAAGGCTGTCGCTAATGAGGCAGGCGCTACTTTTCTATCAATTAATGGACCAGAAATAATGGGAAAATATTATGGTGAGTCTGAGGAGAGGCTTAGAGAGGTATTTAGGCAAGCTAAAGAAAACGCCCCCAGTATAGTATTTATTGATGAACTTGATGCTATAGCACCTAGAAGAGCGGAGGTATCAGGGGAAGTAGAAAGAAGAATAGTAGCTCAATTGTTAGCTTTAATGGATGGATTGGAAGCAAGAGGACAAGTTATCGTTATAGGAGCTACAAATAGAATAGATGCTATAGACCCAGCATTAAGAAGACCTGGAAGATTTGATAGGGAAATAGAAATCAGTCCTCCTGATAAAGAAGGAAGAAAGGAAATTCTTAAAATACATACCAGAAGTATGCCACTGGCTGATGATGTAAACTTGGATGAATTAGCTGAAATTACACACGGATTTGTTGGTGCGGATCTAGCTGCACTTTGTAAAGAAGCCGCAATGCATGCTTTGCGAAGAGTAATACCTAAACTTGATTTTGATATGGAAAAAATACCTTCAGATGTTTTCGAGAAATTAAAAGTTACAAGAGAAGACTTTCTAGAGGCTTTTAAAAACATTCAACCCTCGGCGCTAAGGGAAGTTATGATAGAGGTGCCTAAAGTTCGTTGGTCCGACATAGGAGGACTCGAGGATGTTAAACGTAAACTCAGAGAAGCTGTTGAATTTCCTTTAAAGCACCCAGAGGTATACAGAATTATGGGCATCAGACCACCCAAGGGTATTTTGCTATATGGTCCGCCGGGTTGTGGTAAAACTTTACTGGCGAAGGCTGTAGCTACTGAAAGTGAAGCGAATTTTATTTCTGTGAAGGGGCCAGAAATATTAAGCAAGTGGGTCGGAGAAAGTGAAAAAGCTATAAGAGAAGTATTCAGAAAAGCTAGACAGACAGCGCCATGTGTGATATTTTTCGATGAAATAGACGCTATAGCACCAAAAAGAGGGGCTTATGCTGGAGAGTCAGGAGTCCTTGAACGAATAGTTAATCAGCTACTTACAGAATTAGATGGAATATCTATACTAAAAGATGTTGTTGTTATAGGAGCTACAAATAGACCTGACATATTGGATCCTGCTTTATTAAGACCTGGAAGATTTGATAGAATACTCTTTGTACCGCCTCCAGACAAAAAATCACGACTTAGCATTTTGAAAATATACACAAGTAAGATGCCCCTTGATAAAGATGTAAACTTGAAAACGTTAGCAGATATGCTTGAAGGATACAGTGGCGCAGACATAGAGGCACTATGCAGAGAAGCTGCCATAATTGCCTTGGGTGAAGAGTTTAAGCCGAAACCAGTTAAGATGGAACACTTCATTAAGGCTATGGAGATTATTAGGCCAAGTATAACTCCAAATGTTATGAAACAGTATAAGAAGATGTCTGATATGCTTAGAGAAATGAAGTTTACGGAGTAGAAATTAGTATTTGCTTCTTCTTAGGTACTCTATTAAACCAGGAGTGATGATTACCTTTCCTTTTATAATTGGATATGCAAAGGGTAATACTACTGACTCCACTTCATTAAACTGAATTTCCAATTCATCTGCAAATTCTATATCTTCAATGGATGCCCCAAGCTCTATCATTTTCATTACAAAAATTGCTATGTCTATCGACATTTGCTTAGGACCTAAATTTCTTGATTCGGTGTTAAGTTTCGAGGTTATTAACTCATAGGTTCTGCCTCTAGGTGGATAGTCTCCTAAAATTCCGCCTATCACATAAAAAGCACATTTCTCAAAATCTTCAGTGGTAAGAGTCCTCTTTGCTTGAGGATCCATAACAACTAAACAAGGAAAATCATCTTTTATAACTGTAATACTTTCTTCTCGAACTGTTCCAAGCTCAGCTAGTTTTCTACGCTCCGGCGCACGTTTAACATTTGTAAAGATAATATTGTTTTTTCCAACTATTTTAGATGAATGCTTATATTCTAAGTATAACCATTTGCTTAGCGGTGGGAAATGTTCAATAATTACTTTCATGACTCTCCCATTTTTATTTTTGTTGAGATTAAAACTTATAACAAACTATATAATAATTACGCGTATGTATATTGATGTAAGCTGTTATGAGGTGACTTTATGGAACTCGGTTTGCAAGGAAAGGTGGCTATTGTTTCTGCATCAAGCCAAGGAATGGGAAAAGCTATTGCATATGAATTAGCAAAGGAAGGAGCAAAAGTTACAATTTGTGCTAGAAGAGAAGAGATTTTAATGAAAACAGCCGAAGAGATAAAAGACAAGACTGGATCTGAGGTTATAGCTGTAAAGGCGGATGTTAGAAAAGCAGAGGACATAGAAAAAGTCGTTACAGAAACTATTAAAAAGCATAGCACGGTGCATATCCTCGTCAATAACTCAGGGGGCCCACCAGCTGGTTATTTTGAGGATTTCACAGACAAGGATTGGTATGATGCCATAGATCTTTTGTTGATGAGTACTGTTAGATTCATAAGATTAGTTCTACCTTACATGAAAAAACAGAAGTGGGGACGAATAATCAATCTGACATCTGTGTCTGTTAAACAACCAATCGATAACTTAATACTCTCAAATTCGATCAGATTGGCCATAATAGGTATGGCCAAAACTCTAGCCAATCAACTTGCTAAGGACAACATAACAATCAACAATGTTTGCCCAGGGCCTATTCTTACTCAAAGAATGGAAAATCTTGCGCGTGCAAGAGCGGAGAGGGAGGGTATTACAATCGAGGAAGCATTATCAAACTGGATCAACGCTATATCCATGAGACGAATGGGAAAACCAGAAGAGGTGGCCGCACTAGTAGTATTCTTAGCTTCAGAAAGGGCTAGCTTTATTACGGGGACAACAATACAAGTTGATGGCGGATATGTAAAAGCCATCATGTAACGACATTTACTAACAAATAAGAAACATTTTTACTTTTCTTCATCTGTTTTTTCTTTAATTTTATCAATACCCGTAGGTGGTCCAGGGCTATGAAACGGTGGGCTTATTATTAATTCATGACCTTCTAGTATTGCTCGAATTATTTTCTTTCTAGCACTTTGAAGGAGACGCCATACAGTTCCCCTTGAGATATTCATTCTCTTTCCAGCTTCCTCTTGAGTCAAATCTTCAAAATCTACGAGCCTTAATGCTTCTAATTCATCTGGTTGTAGAATAATAGGAGGGGGTGTGGCCAATTGTTCTAACCATGGTGGTGTAGGAACATTTAGAGGAACTGGGATAAATCTATAAACAGGAGGAATTACACTAATCCATCTCATCTTTGGTGGACGCCCACGCCATCCTCTTCTTCTCGGACCCCACAATTTAACCCACCACATACAATCCCTAAAATAAATTATTTAGCTCTGATTATTTTGCTAACTTTGTTAATTGTATTTTCCTATCATCTTTTATTGTATTTAAAATTAATTTTGTATTTGTTCTTTCAACATATTCCATTTTCTGTAACTTTTTAACGAAATTATCTAAATCTTTTCTTGTTTTAAAAATCGCAAGAATTGCAACATCAAACTCACCAGTAATATCATATACTGCAAGCACATTTGGGTGTGCTGCAATTTCTTTCTCTACCTCAAATAGCTTACCCTTTGATACCTTGACATCTATTAATACTGGAAAATCAAACCCCAACTTTGTATAATCAACAATTGCAGTATATCCCTTAATTATGCCAAGCTTCTCTAACTTTTTAACTCTAGAAATTAAGGAGGTTACGCTTATATTTAATACCTTTGATATTTTTCTAAAGGAGTCTCTGGCATCTTGCTGTAAATATGCTAAGATCATTAGATCTTTTTCATCAATCTTTTCTTCCAATAACATTTGTCTAAAAACACCTCAAATTGTTTTCACTTTTTAATACATTGTCATCTTATTTAATATATTTTTTGACATTTGTTCCTAAAAATAATAAAATAATTTAAATTTATTTTTAATAATTGCAATATCA
>JAGGXT010000063.1 GCA_021162905.1 Candidatus Odinarchaeota archaeon
AATATAAGTTTACCGTATTGGAATATTTGCTCCCTCATGATAATGAAAAGAGCAATTAATACTACTAAAATCCGAAAATCAATGACTAGTTTAGAATACTTTAAGGGCTAGCTCCTCGATTTTTCTAAAAATCTAATTATCTCCTTTTTGAATACCTCAAAGTCTTCGAGTCTATCTCTTAGAAATTCGAAAACTAGTTCATCATTTACAACTCCATACTTATGCACAAGGATGTTTCTAAACCCCTTCATTCCTTTCAAGATATTTACTAAATTGCTGGATATAACTCTCACATTATATAGCTTTTCAAAGATATCGTCTTCGTCACTTGGAACCCCTAGCCTCAGTTCTTTAATTATGATATTACAAATATCAATAACACATTCTATAGCTATTTGTAAGAGTCTTTCGCAGCTTCTTTTTATCAAAATTGAACTTTTATATTCATCAAGATTCTGGGGTTTTACTTGACCCAATTCATATAGATAAGAATCCAATTCATTTAGCTTTGTTAAAATTCGATCTTTATCTATTTTCATCAACTATTGCCTCCAGATGGTACCTATAGTATCTTTCAAAGTAGACGAAATCTTTTATTGTTCGATATGCAACGTCGTACAATTTGTCTAAATCGCGACAGAAATATAATACACCCTCCTTAAGGATACGCATACGTATGTATGATGGAAGTTGCTGAAATATCTGTATATCGAAAGGCTCACCTACGAGAGTCTGATACTTTAGACGTTTCTTAGACATCTCTAGGTTTGTGAGCTTTCTATTGAGAACTATGCAGACATCTATATCCGAATATGGCTCATTTCTAGCAAAACTTCCAAAGAGAGTGATTGCTAGAATATCATCATCCTTTTTTAAAACATCTAATTTCTTAAGCAAATGTCTTGCCTCTTTTGGTATCTGCTGTAAGTCCTTCAATGAAATTCCCTCTTGATGACAATTATGAAATTTATCTATTAAAAATTTGCATTTTCAATCTTAATGCCATACAATAGTTAATTTATACTGTATAATGAGATATATTATATCAAGAGAGAGTAGGGGCAAAAATTAAAAAGAAGGATCCTCAAGAAGTTTTAAGGATCTATGAGGAAAACGAGCATAGCCTCATTTTCGTAACTTTAGTAATGATCGTAACTTCATTCGTCATTGGTTTATACCTTATCGATATCATGCTTACTTTTGATCCTTTAGGAACACATGGCTTATCTACTCTTGTACTTGCTTGTATTTTTATCTTAGGTTTAATACCTTACGTTGCATTCTTAAGCTTGGTGATATTGTTCACTACTTTAAAATCTGCGTGATCTTTTTAGCAGTACCACTTATCTTTTTTACAATGGGCCTTACCCCCTATAATACTATCCTTTAGTATTTTTGTTGTTCGTATATTCAATCCATGGCGTATATCAAAATTAGCAAAAGAGTATATCATGCGTGGAGTATCCATCTCTAATAAAAATAAGGCTACTAATGAGCTATAACTCAAGGTGTTGCTCCATTATGTGTGTGTTTCATTACATGCGAATGATCCAAATAGATATGCGAATAATACATTTTCTTCTTGTTCAAGAGATTTTTCAGCCCACGTATCATTTTATCAAATGATCCCATGGCGATACATCTAAAAGTTTTGATTTTTGAAAATATCAAAACGTCATACAATTCCCTTATAAGTATTTATTATGTTGATGATAATTCTTCTGCGATAGAATAGACTCTTATGTTTTTCTTAATTGCAAAATCATATGCGTTTTTGTCTATTTCGGGTGCTACTATTACAAGCTCTGGTACAACATTTGTCTTTTTTGTATATACTTCTGCTATTTTTAAGAGCTCTGTCACATCGCTCTTTCTAATTCTCGACTTTATCTCAACCAAAATGTGTTTTTTGTCTCTAATAGCTAAATCTATTTCAATATTACTGGGTTCACCATAGACAATACCCTCTTCATCATAAAGTGTTATCCGCTCAACTTCAGCTCCAACAGCATCTTTGACTAAGTCTATCATTGCATCTCTAAATGCTTTTTCTGCTTTTATACCCCACCGACCACCAACAACTGTTATAAGTCTATGAAGTTGATAGATATCTTTACGAACATACTCAAATCCCTTTTGCATGTCTTCTCTGAGATTCTTAATTTCAGTCCAAAGATTCTTAATTTCACGTGAGTGCTCTTCAAATCGCTTATTAAAATCATCACGAAGCTCTTCAATAACCTTCGAATGAAACTCAAATCGTTTGTTGAAGTCCTCGCGTAATTGCGTGATCTCCCTCCGTAAGCTGTTGGTATCCGCACGAAGCTCCTCAATGGCCTTCGAGTGTAACTCGAACTGCCTGTTGAAGTCCTCGCGTAATTGCGTGATCTCCCTCCGTAAGCTGTTGGTATCCGCACGAAGCTCCTCAATGGCCTTCGAGTGTAACTCGAACTGCCTGTTGAAGTCCTCGCGCAATGCCATAATTTCGTTACGCATTTCAACAAGCTCTTTTAAATATTTATTAAAGTCTTCTCTAAGTTTTTTCAATTCGTCGAGAAGAATCCGATATTCGGTTCTTGTAATAAATCCTTCTGAGAGAGCACCTATTAGAGCTAATCTAAACTCGTCATCCTTTTTAATTAATTCAAGCAACCTTCTTTTCAATGAACTTACTGCACTATGGCTCATTTTAACTCTCCCTAAAATATTTGGCGTAATAATTGCTCAAAAATTATTCTATCGTATAAATATATAAACGTATATGTTTTTCTATTGCTACTGCCACGAAAACATTCAAAGATTGAATAGAAGTGAAAATGAAGTAATATTTTATTGAAAACCAAGTAACAAGCATAATTGGTGGTAATATGAGAATCTTGGTGTTGGGGGACTTACATTATCCAAGGGAAGGTAAACTTTTAGTTAGGCTTCTAAATGAAATAAAGAAAAATAATTACGACTACATTTTCATATGCGGCGATCTGGTCAATTATGGAAACAAGAATTTGCTCACTAAACTATTGAGCTTGATTCACAAAAATAGCAGTGCAAAAGTTGTTGCAGTGATGGGAAATCACGACTTTTGGCTTTCGAACAAGGAATTCAAGCAAAGAAAAAGCTCTTGGGACAATATTTCAAAGTACAAACATGTGTTTAGGGAATTTAAAGATATCCTGCTATGGGATACACCTTACATAATTGGTGATTGGGGAATTGCAGGAGTCCCTGGATGGTATGACTTCAGTTTTGTAAATCATTCGTTAAAAGTACCAATGAAATTTTACTTAGAAGGTATCCTACCACACTCATTTGAGGTGTGGAATGATCCTAGGATGACCAATTTTGGAGAATCGCCAGAAAAAATTACTGAAAAGAACGTAAAAATGCTTCATGAACAGCTATCTCAATTAAAGAGAAAGGGTATTAAGAAGGTCATCGTTTTGTTGCATTTCGTCCCGCTAAAAGAATTTATAAAATATACAAATGAGCTGAAGTTTGATTTTTGGAATGCATTCTACGGAAGTACAGTGTTAGGAGATACAATTTTAAAATTTAAAGATGTTGTGAAAAGGGTTTATTTCGGGCATATCAGTCATAAATTTCTGAAAGCTAAAGTACTAACTGTTGAGAACATTCATTTTGAAGTGGTAGATATTTCAGAAAACTCATCAGATCCTATGTCCGTTGCTACAGTATTAAAAATATGATCTATTTTCCTCTTATCGCTTTAGTAAATTATGCCTTTTATATGTTTCTGTTGCTTCATTTGACATGATACATCAATTATTATCTGCTTGAACATGTTTTTACGATCTTACATTTTCGACTCCTTTCAAAAAGCTTCAACAAGCTCAGGATGGTGGTTAATGATTGCTAAATACATACGCTATTCAGAGTCCACATATACTGAACCTCTAAGCTTTGGTACTTGGCAAACTTTCTTTTCTTTCTTTCTCAATTTCCGCTATTGTTTCTTTAACCAAATCATAGAACTCCGGTTCAGTATATAGTCTTAAAATTCCAAATTCTTTTGCAATTGGTAAATACTTCAGCTTATTTAATGCCTCTTCCATTGTGATAACTTCTTCCAGTCCAAGCCGTTTCTTTGGATCATAAATAAATACATTTGATGCTCTAAACTCATCTGGATTGAAGAATGTTATATCCAGTAGCGTATCTGGGATAATTGGGATATCATTTAGTCTGGCTTTCAATGGTGATAAGTACATTTTTTCTAAATACAATCTAAGTACATCTCTACGAATCTCTCTCATTTCTAAACTTTCAGGAGCAAAACTTTCAAAGACCATCTTATACAGTTTTCGTCTCACGAAGATTCGCTCATAGAAGTCTCGTATCTCTTTATCCTCAGAAGAACAAATCAAACCACCTAACGTGAATTCATTAAGTTTACTGAACAAATCCAAATCATTAATCCAATCACCTAAGTTTAGTGGCTTATATGCCATACGAAGAAGCTGTTGTATCATTATATCTGCACTTCTAGCGGCCTTATGGAAATATACATTTCTGTACATGAAGAACCTTCCAACCAGAGTGATGTACAGATCATCTAGCAATTTATATGAATAGGCTAATCTTTCAGTGCCATCAATATCCACAACATAGCTGTTCTTTATTATTCTATCAATAGGAACCATGCCAAATTGTTGAGTGCCGCAAAAGTAGGAGTCTCTAATAAGGAAATCAAGTCTGTCCGCACCGAGTACACCTTGAACTATTGCTGCCCCAATTAGGTCCTTATCTTGCCATATTTCTAAAATCATTTCGTATGTTTTATCCTTAATATAGTTCTCCTCAGCCATCTTTTCCAAAATTCTGAATCGCTGATAGTCATGCCCCATAATTTGCCCTGATGCCACTTCTGGAACATCTGAATAAAATTGGGAATATACCGCATCATCAAATTGATGAGAATATGGGCCGTGTCCTATGTCATGTAACATGGCTGCAAGTCTAATAGCACTAATTCTCTCCTCATCATCTTTTAATAATGCTCTTGCGTATAATCCCGCTAAATACATAACTCCTAATGAATGAGCAAATCTGGTATGCGTAGCAGAAGGATATACCATCTGAGCACCAGAAAGTTGACTAATATAACGCAATCTCTGGAAAAAAGGAGAGTCCAGAACCTTTTTCTCTTCTTCTGTTTCGATTTTAATAGAACCATGAATGGGATCTCTAATCAAAAGAGGCAATGTCAATTTATATCACCGAAGTACTACTTATGTATTACTCTCTAATAC
>JAGGXT010000225.1 GCA_021162905.1 Candidatus Odinarchaeota archaeon
ATAATATCGTAAGCATTCTAAAAGACCATGAAACTATCAGAATCTTTGTAAAATTTAGAGAGTACGAAAATTTAAATTTATTTATTCAGCAGTTAAGTTTAAGAAAATAGAGTTCCTTTAGTTTACTTTTATTTGCATGAGGGTTAACAGTATGGTGGGAACATTTTCAATAATCGCCTATGATAAAAGGGAAAATCTTATTGGTGTAGCAATGGCTTCTGGAAGTAAAAAAATTAAAGATGGCACATTATATGTAAGCGCTAATGTTGGTGTTATTGTCAGTCAGGGTTATACTAACGAAGCCCTTGTATCTAAGGGATTTGATTTGCTAAGAGCAGAGAAAACTGCAAGAGAGGTAATGGAGTATCTATTATCCATAGACCCAGAGAAAATATATAGGCAGATAGGAATAATTGATAGGTTTGGCGATATAGAAGTATTTACTGGCAAAAAAAGCTTAAAGTTTTACGGACATGTAGTGGGAGATAACTTTGCTTCCCTAGGCTCTTTTATCACTTCTAAAAGAGTTATTGAAGGTATGGCTTTCATGTTTAAAAATTCTAACTTAATATTTTCAGATAGGTTAATTTTAGCTTTAGAATATGGGCATGCTCTTGGTGGAAATAGAAGAGGCTCACGCTCAGCTTTACTTATAGTAAAAAAATTTAGTTGTAGAAGAAATGAACGGGATACTGTTATTAATATACAAGTAGCGGATCAAGAAGATCCTATTTTTGAACTTAAACAAGCATACTGCCGCATCAAAATGAAATCCCATAAAGAATAAAAAATTACTTTTTATTGTGTAGTTAAAAAGTCAAAGGAGGAAGCAAGATAGACTTTTGTTGCTAGGACAACATCTTTAAGCTTTACTCGCTCGTTATATCCGTGTATCCCGCTGCTATGGCATGGCCCATATTGGACCGTTGGAATATTCATTTTCCTGAAGTGCTTAGCATCACTTGAGGCCCAATCGACATAAAGGCCTAAGAAAGTTCCAATATATTTCTTAATGTTAGAGATTACTATCTGCACTATTTTTTCTTGAGGAGTCGTATAATTAGGCTCATAGCCATTTACTTTGAGCACCTCAATATCATCATTATATTCTGAGAGCATTGACATGATCTCCTGCAATATTTGATCTTTAGACACGCCAATTGGAATTCTTATGTCAAATTCTAAGATACAAGCATCTGGAACTACATTAGGTTTAATGCCACCAGATATAGTACCTATATTTACACTAAGAGATTCGATGATTTTATCGGCTTCGGGATGACCAATATCCCGCCTAGCTATGCGCTTTGACAGCTTAATAACATCTTCTAACTCTAGTGGTGCCTTTGCACGAATTTTCTTTGGAAGCTGGTAGAATGAATTTATTACTTTACATGCTTTCACTATTGCGTTATCTCCTAGAAAAGTTGAAAAGCTAGCATGTGTTGCTTCACCCTTAACAATTAATTTTATCCAAATCCTTCCTTTTTGTCCTATATCAAGTAATTCTAATGTAGAAGGCTCGGCAACTATAGCTGCCGTAGGTTTAACGATCTCATTTTCAAGCAACCAAGAAGTACCAAATTTTCCACCAGTCTCCTCATCTGGAACCAACATTAGTGTTAATGTTCCATTTAGGAGATCTTCTATTTCTGAAAGCAATATCGTTGCAAATATGATTCCAGCTAGACCTCCTTTCATGTCACTTGCTCCACGACCAAATAAGTATCCATCTTTTATTACACCTGCATAAGGAGGAATTTTCCACTTTCTCAAATCACCAGCTGGAACCACATCCATATGACCATTTAAAACTAAATTCTTTTGACTGTTTGATTTACCTAACTCGCATATTAAGCTTATTTTACCCCTTTGCGGTTCAAATTTTTTACACGATAGGCCATTATCTTTCATAAAATCGTCGATAAATCCAGCGATATCGCTCATATCTCCAGGAGGATTCTCACTTGGGATTTTAACTAATTCAGTTAATAATCCGATTATTTCATCTTCTCGTGCACTGACATTTCTGATTAGATGTTCTTTCAACTCAAGTATTTTCACGAAATAACCCCCAAGTGTATTCATGAAACTAAGCACACATACCCATTATCCAACTTGGATGATACTAATGCTATTATAGAGCCTTATTTGAATTTTACTATAATAATTATAGAGAAATGAATTATTTTTTATTAGAGCCTTAATTTAATAATAAGAATTATTAGCATGCAGTTCTAATTTTCAGCATATAGATGATAAAAGGTGTTTTTATGACAAAAAAGAAAGTATTTCTAGTTCCGCACTTTCATTATGACACAGATTGGGTTATGATGGAAGAAGAATATGCAAAAATTGCAGCAGATAACATAAAGAGAGCCCTAGAAATTATGAGGAAAGACGAGAACTTCAAATACATATTAGATCAGCAAGTATTATTAGACCATTTTAGATTGATATATCCTACGCTCTGGGATGAGCTCGTGCAAAGAATAAAAGAAGGGAGAATAGAACTTGTTTGTGGCATGTATGTAATGCCAGATAGTTTAATACCAGGTCCAGAATCTGAAATTCGACAGATACTCCATGGAAAGATCTTTATGAGAGAAGAATTTGGCATAGATCCTAAAGTCGGTTGGATGATTGATCCATTTGGGCATCACGCCCAAACACCCCAGATTTGGAGAAAAGCAGGTTTTAAATACTATGCCTTTAAGAGGGGATATTGTGGCGAGCCACTATCCGATTTTATTTGGGTAGGCCTTGATGGCTCAAAGATCTTAACTCATTACTTTATGTTTGGATACGAGAATGCAGCAAATATACCTGAAGATATTGAAAGTGGTGCAGCAAAACTACTTGACCTTTGTAAAAGGGAAATACCTTACTCAACGAAAGAGAATATTCTGCTTCTTAACGGATCCGACTTTACCCCTCCAAATCCAAATATAGTAAAGATCGTTGAAAAAGTAAATTCAATGACCCAAAATTTTGAGGTTAAAGTTGCAACACCATGTGAGTACTTTGAAGAAATAGAGAAGCATAAAGCTGAATTGAAGGAAATACATGGTGAGATGATTTATGGGAGATATCATCCAGTTTTACCTGGTTGTTACAGCAGTCGTATGCATGTTAAGCAAAGATTTAGAGAATTAGAATTTTATTTAAGTGATGTAGAGAAGTTAGCAAGCTTTGCATGGCTACTAGGTCTGGAATACCCTCAATCTCAGTTAGAAATAGCATGGAAATTTTTACTTCATAATGCATTCCATGATATTATTTGCGGCTGCGGTATAGATGAAATATATGAAGATGCTGAAATGAGGTTTGATGAGTGTGAGACAATAGCTACAGACGTAGCTAATGATATATTAAGGTTTCTAGCCACTCAAATAGATACGGAAGGAGATGGCATACCATTCGTAGTATTTAACACACTTCCTTATAAGAGAAGTGAAATTGCGCTAGCATATTTAGATGTTAGCGAACTTAAATCCAGAGGTATTAAAATAGTAACGCACGATAGAAAAGATGTCTTGTTCGAAGTCATTGATGCTGAGTATGATGAAAATAATTTACTCACTCATGTTGCAGTGCTTCTGCTTGCTGAAGATCTTCCACCAAATGGATACAAAGTTTATTTTGCGGTACCATCGGATGAGTTAATAATGGCAGAGGAAAGTGATGAGACAGAGATTGAAAATGAGTACTTTAGAATATCCTTTGATCCAGAGATCGGTATATTAGACGAAATTTACGACAAAATTAATGATGTTGAAATATTAGATGGCCCAGGTAACGACCTTGAGATATCTACAGACATTGGAGATCTTTACTATGAAAGAGAACCAGAAGGCGGATTTAAAACTACACTGGCAATGTTTAAAGTTGCATCAGAGTATGCCAAACAAGTGCTTAAGATGAACATTCTTCAAACAACTGGTTATATTATGAAATCTCCTCTTCGTTCAACGATTCATATTTCTGGTTTAGCAAAATGGAGAGATACTCATCTTATCTCATGGTATTCTAGGATCACACTGTATAGGAAAATTCCGCGGATAGATTTTGAGATTGACATGGACTTTAATTATCCACATACAATAATTCGTGCAGTTTTTCCAGTATCCATAAGTTCTGATAAATTCTATTCCGAAATACCAGCTGGGGTAATAGAACGTCCCTTGAAAGTTAAGGATACAGAAAATTGGCGAGAACCCCATCAAGGAGCTTGGCCTGTACAGAATTGGATGGACTACACTGACGGTAAATATGGTGTTACTTTGATAAATATGGGACTCCCAGAGCATAGAATTGATGAGAATGCAATTAAAATTACCTTATTAAGAAGTGTAGACTTGGTGTCATGGGGTGATGCTGGACCGCGTATCTATGCACCAGATGCATTAATGCTAGGTGAACACTATTTTGATTATGCTCTCTATCCACATAAGGGAACATGGAAAGACGCTAAGAGCCATATACAAGCATATTCTCATAATATAAAGCCCATAACATTGCAAACAACACGACATAAAGGAATTTTACCTAAAGAGTTTAGTTTCATTGAATTTAATGATGATGGAATAGTTGTTATGACAATTAAAAAAGGAGAGCTTGATGACACGCTTGTAATTCGTTTCTTCGAAACCTTAGGCGAAGAAAGGTTCGTTGAGATAAAAATAAATAACGTAGAACTTGAGGATGCTCAAATTACGAACCTCTTAGAAGAGCCACTTGAATCGCTAGAGATAATCGAAGGAAACAAGGTCAGAATAAAAACTAAGCCTTTCGAAATAGTTACTGTAAAATTTAAAATTGCTTACTAAAAATTAATTTTCTTTTATGTAGACACTAATGAAAAATATTAAATAAATAACATACTTGTACTTACCTGGAGTCATTGTTTTAGCCTATAGTTCATCTGGTGATTATATGATCCAAGACTTTATTACAGCGTTCACGCTAATATTCTTTGCAGAACTGCTCGATAAAACGCAACTTGTAGTCATATCTCTATCAGCTAAGTATTCAAAAATAAGAGTCTTCATTGCATCATCATTAGCATTAATATTGATGACAATCATTAGTGCTATCATAGGGCAAATAATTCAATATTATATTCCAATATCCATTTTAAAAGTCGTATCAGGGATTGTATTTATTGCATTTGGAGTCTTTCTACTTAAGCCTAAGAAGAAACATGAAAAAGAAAAAGAAGTTA
>JAGGXT010000041.1 GCA_021162905.1 Candidatus Odinarchaeota archaeon
CGCCCCGCCAGACTTTTTGCCGGGCTCGAAGCCCAAATAAAAAGCCGGCGGCCGCACGCACCCTCTTTAAATCTTAAAGAACGAGCGACGAAGTTATAAGTTTTTCATATCAGACTTATCGTAATAAAAGAAAGATTTATTAATTACATACAATCAATTCTTAAAAGATATATAATCAGGTTGGGATTTGGTGATGCCCTACCAATTTCAATAATCTTCACACATTGTGTATTTATTTTTGGTTACGTTTTATACTCATTTTCGTTATTCACTAAATATAGTATTTCCCTCAATTTTAGAGAACAACTTATGGGGGTATCTACTGATTGATGCCAGTGTTAAGTACAATTGAAAAGAAAGTTTTAGTTGCATTATCAAAACTTAATAGAAAAGCCGATGCAGAAGCTATAGCTGAAGAAGCAGGAATACGCGTTGATCAAGTTTTAGCAACCATTGAGTCATTAAGAGTAAAGAAACTAATTGAAGTAGAAGAAGTTATCCATAAATACTTTAGAGTAACTGATGAGGGTTCTAGATATGTCACACTGAGACTACCTGAGGCCCGTCTTCTTCAAGAATTACTGAAAATTAAACGTGTTTCCACTAAAGAATTACCAAGAATAATTACGTCATTAACAAAGCAGGAGCTTAATATAGCTCTGAACTGGGCAAGACGTAAGAAGTGGATATCGCTTGAGAAAATAGATAATATAACATATGTATCTCCATTAATAAAGAGCATTCCTGAGAGAACCAAATTAGAAGAACTTCTGTTGTTCATTAAAGAGAATAAGGAAGTCAGTGAAGATGAAATATCAACTGAACTAAGAGACGCTATAGATGAAGCTGTTGAACGAAAATTACTTAATATTCGGGAAGAAAAAGAATGGATTCTCTCTCTAACAGAGAAAGGATTGGATTTAACCAAAAAAATAGAAGTAGTCAGAGAAACAATAGCAAGGTTAAATCGTGAGCTTATTATAACAGGAAAATGGAAATCTGTTGAGTTTAAACCATATAATATTGAAGCCATGCCACCTATGGTGTATCCTGGTAAAAAACATCCATATACAGTGTTTCTTGAAGAAATAAGGAAAATATTAATTTCTATGGGATTCGTAGAGGCTAAGGGGCCTCTCGTGGAAGCCGAGTTTTGGAATTTTGATGTATTATTTCAACCACAAGATCATGTAGCTAGAGAGATACATGATAGCTTTATAGTTAAAAATCCGCAGACAGCAAATGTTTCGCTCACACCACTTATTGAAAGAGTTAAAGAAACTCATGAAAAGGGATGGATAACAGGATCTACTGGATGGAATTACAAGTGGGATTTCCAGATAGCTAGACGATTAATTCTTAGAAGTCAAACAACTTCTGTTTCAGCAAGAACCTTAGCAAAAGGAGTACCTATACCATTCAAGATGTTTTCAATAGATAAAGTATTCAGACCAGATGTAATTGATAGAACCCATAGCATTGAATTTATGCAGTGCGAAGGTATAGTTGTAGGAGAAGGATTGAATTTAAAACACTTACTCGGGTATCTTAAGCAATTTGCTATTGAACTTGGATTTGAAAAAATCAAATTTAAGCCATCATACTTTCCGTTTACAGAGCCGAGCGTGGAAGCTTTTCTATATCATCCTAAGCTTGGTTGGTTTGAGGCCCTCGGAGCTGGTCTATTTAGACCTGAAGTTTTATTACCTCTCGGTATCGATTATCCTAGAATTCAAGTGCTGGCTTGGGGAATAGGTATAGATAGATTAGCAATGCTAAAACTTGGTATTGATGATATAAGGTATCTTCATTCTCAAGACCTTCAGTGGTTAAGGGAAAAGAGTCTAAGGTGGTGATATAATGCCAACTATCACAATAAATTATGGGGATTTAATAAAACTTATTGGTAAAGAAATACCACTAGATGAGCTGGAAGAGATAATTTTATTATTAAAAGGAGAGGTTGAGGAGGTTGAGGGTAAAGAAATTACTATAGAGATCACTGCTGATAGGATAGATCTGCTCTCTACTGAGGGGTGGGCAAGAGCAATTAAGGGATTTCTTGAAATTGAAACTGGAATTCCTGAATATCCAATTTTACCAGCAACAACTCATCTAAAAGTGGATAGTAGTGTTTTAAAAGTGCGTCCTTATATAGTTGCAGCTATAGTGAGAGGTGTGAATTTATCCGAGGACGCTTTAATTCAATCGTTACAACTTCAAGAAAAGCTCCATATGACATGGTGTAGAAATAGGAAAAAAGCATCTATTGGAATATACGATTTGGATAAAATTAAACCTCCAATAACTTATCTTGCTCTACCTCCTGAAAAAATACGATTCGTGCCATTGGATACTAAAGAAGAAATGAATGGGAGAGAGATACTTGAAAAACATCCTAAGGGTATAGAATTTGCACACTTATTACAGGGAGTCCCTGAGTATCCACTACTTATTGACTCTGAGGGGACAGTACTTTCAATGCCGCCGATTATTAATAGCGAGAATACTCGTGTTACAGAGGATACTAAAAACCTTTTCATAGATGTAACAGGTCTTTCCGAAGATGTTATAAATTATGCCTTAAATACAATTGTAGCTAACTTAGCTGAAAGAAGAGGTAAAATAGAGTTGATTGAAGTTAAATATCCGTCATATAGTTTCTTATCTCCTAAATTTGATAACAATGAAATTGATGCTTCAGTGACATATATAAGTAAAGTTATTGGCAAAGTCTTAACAAGAGACGAAGTAATTAATTACTTAAGGAGAGCTAGATTGGATGCAAAGCCAATAGACGCTGATAAAATTAAAGTTATTATTCCTCCTTGGAGGGCTGACTTCTTGCATCCAGTTGACATCGCCGAAGATGTTGCTATCGCATTTGGATATAATAACTTAACACCTGAGCTTCCTAATTTATTCACAATTGGTAAGATACATGAGACTGAGAGAGTAACGGAATTAATAAGAGACATTATGATAGGTAATGGCTTCCAAGAGGTAAGAAACTACATTTTTACAAATAAAGACATACTATTCCGAAAAGTACTAAGAGAGGAAAAGAATGTTGTTGAAGTCGCTAACCCAGTAACAAGTCTTTATACGGTACTTAGAGATTCTTTATTTCCAGGAATTTTAAAATTCTTAAGTAATAATATACATGCTCCATATCCACAGAAAATTTTTGAAATAGGTGATGTTGTAATTGTGGATGAAAAAGCTGAAACAAAAACAATTCAATATAGGAATCTATCCGCAGCTGTGACCGATTACGAAATTAGCTTTGAAGATATACATGCGCCTCTTCATCAGTTGATGATACAAATCGGCAAGAAATATACATTAAAGCGATATAACTATCCATATTTCATAAGCGGACGATCTGCAAAAATAATCTGCGATAGTAGTGAGGTGGGCATAGTTGGTGAAGTAAATCCAGAGGTACTAGTGAATTTTAATCTAGAGAATCCAGTCGTACTTTTTGAGCTGAATATTTCAAAAATTCTAAATTTAAAGCCCTTTTAGGTTAAAGTTCTACCGCTCTTTCTTTTTCTAATAATAGTACTTCTAGAAGCATTTCAAAAAGATCATCAACACCTTCGCCAGTTAATGCTGATGTTTCTATGAAAAACTTTGCTTTAATTTGTTTAGCTAATCTTTGTCCTTCATCAAATCCAACTTCTCTTTTCCACTCAAGATCCTTTTTATTGGCACATAATATTGCTAAAGCGCCAGGAGAGTTAGTTTGAAGTTTCTTATACCATAATTTTATATTTTTAAAAGTATCTCTTCGCGTGATATCGTAAACAAATATACCAGCATCGGAATCTTTAAAATAAAGTGAGTGAACCTTATCAAAGGTTTGTTGACCCGCAATATCCCAAATCATAGCTTTAACAAGGAAATCTTCAACTCTATATTCTTTTACGCTAACTTGGATACCCACAGTAGTTAAGTATTCCTTAGTAAAAGTATGGTCAACATGCCTTTTTATCAAACTCGTTTTTCCAACGGCTGCGTCACCAGCCATGACAACCTTATAAACGAGAAGTTTTTCACTCATTAGAATCGCCTTTATTGTTGCTAATTATTTACCTCAAAATTTTTAAGTGACTAAAAAAATATCTTTCAAAATTCCTTCTATTAATTATGGTTTTATTTTTGGTATTTAAGAGTTACTTATGAAGATGGATGATACAATGAAAATTGTGGGAATTGATGAGGCAGGAAGAGGCCCAGTAATAGGACCTATGGTTATTGTGGGAATTCTTATATTAAGTGAGAATGACATCAACAGGCTTGATTCCCTCGGAGTAAAAGACTCAAAAATGCTAACACCTAAAAAAAGAGAAGAACTCTTCTCTATGATAATTAAAATTATTGATGATTACAAAATCCTTATTATTTCTCCTGAAGAAATAGATTCTCGCATAATTAAGCATAAAACATTAAATCAATTAGAACTTGAAAAAATGGCCGAAATAATAAATTTCCTAAATCCTGATAAAGTATACATAGATTGCCCAGATATCAATGTTAAACGATTTACGAGAAACATAAAACCCTTAATTAAAAATGACAAGTGTGAAATAATTGCAGAGCATGATGCAGATAAAAAATATCCCATAGTCTCTGCTGCTTCTATAATAGCTAAAGTAAAAAGAGATAGTATTATACAAAAGATGAAACAGAAATTCGGAGATTTTGGAAGCGGCTATCCAAGCGACCCTAAAACAAAACAATTCCTTATCGATTTTTATGTAAGAAAGAGAACATGGCCTCCAATAGTTAGAAGAACATGGGAGACTATCAAAGAGATTGAGGTAAAATTCGGAAATAAGCAGAAAAAGCTTGATTCTTATTTATAGCTATTCAACCTAGCTTTCAATATATTGTGGATGTGGAAGAACAATAAAGGGTATTTCTTTTATTATTTCCTTATTTCCTTTAAGTATAACCTTTACTCTTAAAATCCATAGGCATTTTGCATAGTGCCCATTATATGTTCCTGGCGCATCATACGGAAGAATTATTTGAAAAGGAATAGTTAGACCTTTGTCGATACTAGTTTGAATTAACTGCTTTCGATCATATATCTTATAGTTAGTGTTGTAGAATACATATGATTCTCTTTTCCCCTCTAATACTACATTTTCGAGTACTTTAAGATTGATTATAATCTCCAAAATCTCTGTTATGATATTAGAAGATGCTATCATTACTTCACCCTTAAGAATATCTCCAGCTGTGAAAATAGTATTTTCTAAAGCCACCATAATACGTATAGACATAAAATCACCATGTGCACACTCTCTAAAATCTAATATTGTTTCATTATTAGCCTTATAAAGAAGTAGCTCGCAACCATAAATCCAAAAATCATAGGGAATACCAAAATTATGTAGATTATTATATTACCTAGTAGTGTGAATAAAATAATACCCAAAACTGGAACATAATCAACCGATGGATTATAGTTTGGATATCCCTGCTTCAGAATAGGGATAAAATCGTAGACAACCCTATAATCTAAATAAGTAAAGTGAAAAACAAGAATGATTATATTAAAGAAATAGAAAAGTATTGCTGTGAAAAAGGAGGTGTATACAGCCTCCTTTGAATCAAGAGCCTTTGCAAGAGAGCCTCCCAACACTACAGATACTATAAGTAGGAAGAAATAATTAGCAGGTGTTAAATCTGTTTGAAGCGGAATTATGAATCTCTGGTGAAAAAGTTCATATCTTAATGTGTCTAATAAAGCTATCAAAAGAGCATACAAAGCTCCAATGGATATACTTTTCCTCAAATATGAAAAATCATAAGTAGGTTCAACGTTATAATAGTACATTAGTCATCCCACAAATCTAAACAGTAAACACATTTTTATACTTTTTGTACATTCATTAATTTGAAACTTTATTTTAAATTCTAATC
>JAGGXT010000157.1 GCA_021162905.1 Candidatus Odinarchaeota archaeon
ATATAACGGGTATTATATTGTAGATTGATTTATAGTAACTTGTATTGAGAAGGGACCGCTTATGTTGCTTCATGGTGCTCCGATTTGTAGGATATTCTCAGAAGTATTAGATTGCATTCAGAAGAAGTTAGAAACCCTTGATAATCCAAATGATTTGATAATTCTTACATTAGCGTTAGTAAGACTTTTGCGTATAAAAGATATGGAAAATCTGCGTTTTCTTATTGTAAAGTCTATTGGCAAATTAGTAAGATTTTTAGAGGGTTCCTATTCCAACTTGAAGTTAGATTATCTTGTTGAGCTATTTTTAGAAGTAAATGATATAATGCCCACAGAAGAACTAAAAAAGCAAACTGAAGCAATTATATCGTCTTTAATAAAGTCCGAGGATTTATATTCTAAGGCTATTGGGTACTACGCTCTTTCTAAACTGGCACGAAATGCAGATGCTATAGACAAGTTAAGAGAATTATACAATCTTACGAGTAATAATTATGAATTAAATAGCAAAATTTGTGCCTTAATTTATATTACTGATGCTGCGTTAGATGACGAAATAAAAGAAGTTATAGAAAAGAAAAGGGATAATTTCTGGGAATATGGTTTTTATTTTCCAAAATTGTTTCCAACGGAAGAGGAAACCATAGTTGAAATTTTTAAGTCTCATAAAGAGTTAAGTAGCTCATATGACGTTTTAATCATAAGTTCTTGGCTCGAGGGAATAATAAAGAATAAATTAGCTAGCTATTTCTTCAAACCAGCAAGTTTTAAGCCATTAACAATAAAAGTCGATCTAAATCCGCTGGTTGATGAGTTTGTAGATGGGATTATAATTGGAAGGGGTAAAGGTGATCATGAGAAGTATGGTTGTAATGGATTAATGTACATAGGAAGAGCTTTAGAAACTGGAGATTATTATGGTAAGAAAATTTTACTTGATGCTGTTGAATCTCATAGAATTTTTATCTGCGGTAGAACTGGTTCAGGAAAAAGTTACACTATGGGGGTTATAATAGAAGAACTCATACTCTCAAATTTAGATGTCGGTATAGTAATTATAGACCCAACTGGTATGTTCTATGATATAGGAAAGGAGCCTTCTGACGAGAGTCAAAGAAAAATGTTAGAAAGTTGGGGATTAGCACCAGTTGCATATCCAAATGTTAAAGTCTTTGTACCTATAGAGATTTATGATAGATTACTTCCCGAATTTAAGAGAAACTCTGTTCCATTTGCAATAAAACCTTCAGAGCTGACGGTGGATGATTGGTGTAATACGTTTGGTGTAGATCCCATTAAGAGTACCCAATCAGCGCTTCTTAGAACAATCCTTGATTTGATTAAAAAAGGATACGAGACTGTTGATGGCAAATTTATTGATCCGAATCCAGAGGATTATTCAATAGATGATATGATATTTTGTCTGACGCATGCTAAAAAAGTTGTGGGAAAGGAAAGTCTTTTCAAAAAGGATAGTATAAGAGCTTTGCATTATAGATTAGAGGATGCCAAAAGGTGGGGTGTCTTTTCCGAAAAAGGAACTCTCATTTCTGAAATTTCTAAGTCCAACCAAATTAGTGTTATCGATTTAAGCTTTATCGAAACAGATAGTGTTCGATCGTTGGTTACAGGTTTAATAGCCAGAAAGATTTTTGAGAGCAGATATTCAACAGTAGCTGGTACAAAAACTGGAGAAATGGCCGAAGAAATACCAATAACATGGCTGTTTATTGATGAGGCACATAATTTTGCTTCAGCACGAAGAATCACTCCAGCAACAGAGCCTCTTATAAAATATGCAATAGAAGGAAGAAAATATGGTTGTTCTTTAGTCTTAGTCACACAGCGGCCAAGTGCAACACATGATACAATATTATCGCAAATAGATATAATGATCACTCACTCACTCTCACTGAAATTAGATATAAACGCATTTAAGGCTAGATGCCCATCCTATATTCCTGATGAGATTGAAATTGATGACATTCTGGCAACTTTACCTCCTGGCGTAGCTGTTATAGCTTCTCAGAGACAAAATAGAATATTCTTTGCTCAGATCAGACCAAGAATGACAGAGCATGCTGGGAGAACTATTAAGCCATCCATAAGGATAAAACCCCAAGAGATTGAAAGACTGGGGTTGCCAGAACCAGAGAAAAGAATTGAAAAAACAGAACATCTTCTACCAGAGAAGGAAGAACTTGAAATAGAAGAAGAAATACAAAAAAAGGAGGAAATTATTTATGAGCATCCTGAAGAAATAGAAGAGGAAGTTTCAGAACTTGATTTAACAGCAATTCCTCCACCTTTAACACTTAATATAGCTCCTGATATATTAGCTGATTTTGTATTAAGATTAATGATTGTTAAACTTAAGGATGACATTTTCTCAAGGCCTTATATCAAGAAAGCAAAATTTGTTAGTGAAAAATACTTTATGCCCATGGTTAAAGCATTTACTGAAGTTTTAAGCGAGTACCAGTTTAAACTTGATGATACATTTCGCTTAGAGGATGCAACAGTAATAAAATTTTCGAAGGATGACTCAGTGATGATTTTACTTGGTGTAATCGCAAGCAAGTATGGGAAAAATGCTTTTGGTATCATCATTTCAAGCAATACAAAGGAAATAATTCCAATAGAAAAATTAATTCAAAAAGTAGAAAAATTGGCTGATAAATATATTGAATGATTTCTTAGTGTATTATTATATTGTTATAATCTCTCCTTCTTTTGCAATTTCTGCGTATGGGAAAGCTCTTTTTGCTTCCTCTAAGAGTTTATTTTCGTCATATTCATGCCACAGATGAACTAAAAATAGTTTTTTCACTCTAGCTAATTTCGCTATCTCGCCAGCCTGGAATGCGCTTAAGTGTTTAATCCTTGGACTTACGTCTTTATGAAACAGTGTAGCCTCTGTAAAAAGAGCGTCTGAATTTTCAGCAAGTCTTATAAGATTTTGAGTATATGCAGTATCGCCACTATAAGTTATTGATTTTCCTTCCTTAGAGTCCACACGATAACCGTATGTCGGTACATTATGATTCATTTCTGAAAAAGATACTTTCATTGACCCGACATATACTTCTTCATTTAATTCAATGATTTTAATTGATGTTTTATACTCTATTGCGTCTAAGACTTCAAGAAGTTTATTGATGAAAGACATTCCTCCTGGAGGTACATATACAGGTATCTTTATGTTTCCTCCTCTAAGAGAATTATACATATAAACTGCAAATGTAAGTGTTGGCAGATCGAGAACATGATCCATATGCGTATGTGTGATAAAGATAGCGTCCAGTTTTGTAAATGAAATATATTTCTGGAATTGACTATTTGTACCAGGACCTATATCGAATAGTACATTTGTACTATTATCGGAGACCAATAAAGATGTATGATGATGACCTGCCTTAGGAAAAGATGCTTGATTTCCTAACACTACTACCTTCATGACATCACCCTAAGTCGATTACCTACAATATAATAATACCATAAGATAAAAACTTTTGTAAATATCAGCAAAATAAATTTGGAATGAGCATCACATAAGCTCTATCTTTATCTTTGCTTTTGGGTCTATGTTTTTAAGTTTAAAGGAAACAATTCCTGCATATCCTGAAAGGTCAATTATGTTTTTTCCTTCCGTCAGATACTCTTTTTCCTCAACGTAATCAACTGGATCAGGATTTAATACATCATATTCAAAGATGGACAGCTCGTTTGTTTTTGTTAGTCTTAAAATTAACTTTCTCTCTTTGTACCCTGTTAAGGGAATGCCGCCCCACACATCGTCTTCTACAATAGCTCCATTGGTGCTGAGGTAAAACGGTGGTGGTGTGTTATCAAGAATTTCGTCACTAAGGATAGCAATGTCTCGATACCCGTTATCAATAGCTATAGGTTCTCCTGTGTTTGGCATGGTATTTGCTGCAACTAGTATCTTAGAACCTGCCTTTTCTATAGATGTAACCCTAGTACCAAACACACCAACAATCTTAGCGATTGGTGGACTAATGAAAATAAGTACTGATGGAGCGATTAATGCTGGATCTCTTCTACCAAGCATATCTGGTAAGGTATTATATGCAGTTAAAAGTCCCCCTCGAATTGGCAACGTATTAACTCTAAATGGAGAATAACTTGATTTGACAAAATCAAACAACCTTACGAAAGACATCTTTGAACGTGATTCTTCATATTCAACAGGATTACCTACAAGAAGACCTCCTTGTAAGAAGATAAAGAATCGATTAGCTGTAGTTCCAGTATTTCCCACAACCCGAACCACGTTATCAAATGGTTGCCCATCTCTAGAACCGTTTGATAGTTCTTCAACTTCTATCATATTACATTTATTTCCTTTATCTATGTCAACTATTTGAAGACCATCAAAAAATATACCTCCCTTTGTAAAAATAGCGTAATCCATGAGTATACTCCCCTTTAGAGCAGGCTCTTCAGACAGCTGTCGCATTCTTTGCTTTTCCAGATCAAAACTGAAAAGTCCTAATTTTTCATGCCCATCCCCACGTGCCACGAATAGTTGATTATTAAGCTCATCATAGATCAGTTCCGATACTTCACCAACCCATGTATCTTCACTGCCTGACCCCTCTTTCCAAAGCAAATCCACTTTATCAAGCTCAATATCATAAGCGTGGATGTGAGAATATTTATTAACAAATCTTAGTTTTCTACCGCTGTAAACCTCATTCGTTTTTACATGAACCCAGCCTCCAAAGTAAATTTTTTCGTCCACAGCAGTTACTGCATTATAGGTATCCCCACCTGAACATGGTGGGTCTCCTACTAATGAGAAATTGTAGAGTCTTTCTTTTTCGTCGCTAAGAAAATATGCTTTTGCCTCAAAAGCAAGTGTGAAATATAAAACCCTCTTGTGGTATTTAAGTCCAAAAATGCCACCTGAACCCCATTCAGGCCCGTATCGTGGAATATATCTATAAATTCCTTCAAATGTTTTACTCATAGTAAACACCATCTTAGAATTACTTAACAAACAGTATGAGTATAGCAAATATATTTACTTTTTTAGGAATAATAACTGTCATACTCAATGCAGAATAAAATAAGTGTAATGGAACTGTGAAGAAATAGCGTGACCTAGCAGAAAATAGTAGACCGACAAAAAAATACTTTACTTCTCCTTCTCTTAAAATTAAATTATATTATTTATTTATTATTTTTCAGAGTTTTGATCGCTCCTTTTTGAACGTCTCTCACTTTGTCTTCTCTTAATCCGTGTTGATGCTTCTGATACAGCAAAATTCATGATCCCATTTTTCATTCTTTATTCCTCTTTATATTATTCTTCCTTCAATTCATATATACGTAGTACAAATTAATAAATATATATCTACATTAAAAAATTAAAATTATTTTAACTTTAACTTTTAAATCAC